>NZ_JBEPXO010000062.1:0-23721 GCF_041641895.1 Salinigranum sp.
AACTGGATATTGCGATATCAAACTGACATCGGCCCGGGGTGCCGCGGCGACTCGTCTCGGCCGCGCGACCCCGAGATAATCACTATTTTTGATGTTAGGATTTATGCCAACGGGCCCGGCCGTTCCTCCCGGTCCCGCCGACGATGGACGACGATTCGAGACAGACGGAGACACAGCGGTCTCCGACCGACGACAGTCGCGACACACAGGCAGACACCTCCCTCACAGCAGTCGGACGGCGCGGGTTCCTCGGAGGGTAGACCTCGCTCCTCGCGGCGTCGGCGTTCTCACTCGAGGTGCCCGAGGCCGCTGCGGCACAGGTCGAGAACGGCGCGACCGGGCCGACACAGACCGTCACGTCGCCCGACGGGCGTCTCTCGGTGACCGTCGACGTCTCCAGCGGGGAGGCGACGTACAGCGTCTCACACGACGGGACTACCGTCGTCTCGGAGTCCGGCCTCGGGTTCGAGTTCGAAGACCAGGCGTCGTTCGCGACGGGACTGCGGGTCACCGGCGCCGAGCGAACGACGTACGACGAGACGTGGGAGCCCATCTGGGACCAGTACAGGGAGATTCGCGAGCACTACACGGAACTCCGCGTCGGTCTCACGGAGGAACGCGGGTCGGACGCGCGAGCGGCCACAGCCAGTCAGTCGACGGCGACGGCGACGCCGGCAAGCACCCGGACCGAGACGGAGACGACGCAGTCGACCGAGACGCCGTCCGGCACGGCCACGTCGACAGCGACGTCGACGAGCACACCGGCCGACACCACGACTCCGACACAGACGTCCTCGACGACCCCCGAAACCACCGAGCAGGCCGCGGCAGCCACGGGTCGGGAGGCCGTGTCCGGACGCTCGCTCACGCTCGTCGTCCGGGTCTTCGACGACGGAGTCGGGTTCAGGTACGTCTTCCCCGAGGAGAGCGGGTTCGGCGACTTCGTCGTCACGAGCGAGCGGACGGAGTTCGCCTTCACCGACGACCACACGAGCTGGTGGGTCGGGAACGACTTCAACAGCTACGAGTACGCGTACGAGGAGACGCCGCTGAGCCAGGTCGGGTCGGGGACGAGCTACGACGGAGCGCACACGCCGTTCACAGTCCGGACCGACGAGGGGCGGTATCTGAGCGTCCACGAGGCGAGTCTCGTCGACTACGCCGCGATGGCAGTCGAACCGGGAGCGGAGCCGACGACGTTCGAGTCGGTGCTCGCGCCGCTGCCGGACGGGACGAAGGTCCGGGCGACCGCACCCCACCGGACCCCCTGGCGGACCATCCAGGTCGGGACGAGTCCGGGCGACCTCGTCGAGTCGAACCTGGTCGTCAACCTCAACGAGCCGTACGACCCGAGCGAGTTCCCGGCGGGGACCGACTGGATCGTCCCGGAGAAGTTCATGGGCGTCTGGTGGCTCATGATCACCGGCCGCGCGGAGTGGGAGTATCGGGGGCCCCGGACGGGCAACCACGGCGCGCAGACGGGGCGGATGAAACGCTACATGGAGTTCGCCAGCGAGCACGGTATCCCGAGCGTCCTCGTCGAGGGCTGGAACGAGGGATGGAACTCGTATCCCGGAGACGGGAGTACGATGGACTTCGACGACACCTACCCCGACTTCGACATCGAGGCGGTCACGAGCTACGGCCAGCAGCTCGACCCGCCCGTCTCGATGACGGCGCACAACGAGACGGCGGGGAACGTCTCGAACTACGAACGCCAGTTGACCGAGGAGGACCCCAACCCGTTCGCCGACTACGACGACCTGGGTATCACGTCCATCAAGACGGGGTACGTCGCCGACAGCGGCGTCACCATCGACGGGACGACGTACAACCACCACTGCCAGCCGCTCGTGAACCACCACCGGCTGGTGTATCGAGAGGCGGCGAAGAACCGCCAGCGGCTGGAGGTCCACGAACCGGTCAAGCCTACGGGTGAACGGCGGACGTACCCGAACGTGATGACGCGCGAGGGCGTCCTCGGGCAGGAGTACGACTCGTTCGGCTTCGTCTCGCCCTCTCACCACGTCACGTTTCCCTTCACCCGGATGCTCGGCGGGCCGGTCGAGTACACGCCGGGCATCTTCGACATGGACTCGGGGTCGGGCGGCATCGAGACGACGCGGGCGAAACAGCTCGCGATGTATCCGACGTACTTCAGCGGCCTCCACATGGTCGCAGACCTGCCGAGTTCGTACCTCGCCGAGCAGGAGGCGACGGTCGACGTCGGCGGTGTCGCGCAGGCGGAGTTCGGCGAGCGCGACAGCCTCGCGCGGGCCGCGCGGTGGGCCAACGCGCAGGGCGGTCGGTACGTCGAGTTCGACCCGAACACCGTCGACCCCGGTGCCGCGGTGTCGTGGACCGTCGAAGACGTCGAGAACGCGGGCGAGTACGACGTCCACCTGCGCTACGCGAGCGACGCCGAGAACAACGCCGTGCGGGGACCTCGCGGACTGCCACCGTCCGCGTCGAAGGCTCGACCGAGACGCAGGTGACGTTCCCGACGACGGCGTACTGGGACGAGTGGTCGACCGTCACGACGACCGTCTCGCTGGCCGAGGGCGACAACGCGCTCACCGTCGCGCTCGAGAGCGAGGACACCGGCGGGTTCAACCTCGACTCGGTCGCGGTCACGCCCACGGGGGCGTCGGTGCCGGAACCGGACTCGGCACCCATCCGCGGCCCGACGGTCGACGCGTTCCAGTTCGTCGAGGACGTCCCGGCCTGTGGCTGGGACGACACGCGGGTCGTGGACGCCGAAATCGGGGCGTACAGCGTCACGGCCCGACAGAAAGACGGCGAGTGGTTCCTCGGAGCGATGACCGACGAGGACGGCCGGGCGCTCGACGTCCCGCTCGACTTCCTCAGTCCGTCGTCCGAGGCCGGCGACGGACGCGGGACGCGCGACGAGAAAGAGCTCGGAAACAGTGGAGGAGGCGGCGGAGCGCCCGGAAACAGCGGGTCGACGCCCCGGGGCCCGAAGTACGTCGCCGAAATCTACTCCGACGGTATCGAGGCGAGCTACGACGACTCGCTCGAACCCGTCCGTGTCGACGAGGCCATCGTCACGCCGGGGACGACCCTCCTGGCGTCGATGGTCGAGTCCGGCGGGACTGCCGTCCGCTTCCGGCCGGCGCGGGGGCAGGACGTCTCCTCGCTCCCGACGTACGTGCGACCCGAACAGGACGTCGACGTCACCATCCGCGACGAGGTGTTCGTCCGCGAGCCGTTCGTCTCGGCGACCGGGTCCAACACCGGCGACTACATCGGCGGAACCACGGTCGAACTCGTCGTCGACGGAACGGTCGAGGCGACGGCGAACGTCCGGTTCCCGCCGGAGTCGACGGGCGCGACGTACGAGTTCTCCTACGCCATCGACGCGCCGGGTGAGTACGACGTCAGCGTCCGAACGACCGACGGTGAGACCCTCGCCAGCGAGACGGTGACGGTCGAGCCGCCGGAGACCGTCGCGGCGTTCTCGGACCCGACGGGCGACGACGACGGACCCGGCGAGTACACCTACCCCACCGCGGACGCGTTCCAGTCGGGCGCGTTCGACCTGGAGTCGTTCACCGTCGAACGGACGCCGAGCAGCTACGAGTTCACCGTCGAGGTCGAGAACCTCTACAACGCGTTCGGGAGCAGTCGCGGCTTCTCGCCGCAGATGTTCGTCCTGTGGGTCCGTGACTCGCGAACGGGCGGCGGCGCCGTCTCGTCGCTCGACGACCTACAGGCGACCGTCGACTTCGAAGCGGAGTGGCACTACCGCCTCGAGGTGAGCGGCTTCACGAAGAGTGCAGTCGACGCGGCCGGGTCGCCGCTGACGGACGCCGACGGGAACACGGTCACCCCCGGAAATACCGTCGACACCGGTGCGGGGACGGTCACGCTGAGTATCGACCGTGCCGCCTTCGACGGCGCGGCCCCGGGTGACCTCGCGGTGGTACCGATGATCCAGTCGGAGAACTTCGGAGCACTGCGGCCGGTCGACGTGGACGCTGGCGGCTACACGTTCGGCGGAGCACGGGAAGGCGCCATCGAGAACGCCCCCCGAATCATGGACCTCGTCACGCCCGACGGGGAGTCACAGTCGGACGTGCTCGCGTACGGCGACGACACTCGGGCGACGCTCCCGTTCGTCCCGCTCGGGTAGTCGGCGGACGGGTCGAGGGCGGGTCGTCCCGTGCGCGCGCCCTCAGAGTTCGGTGTCGTCGACGAGCTGTTCACTCACGGGGGAGTCGTACGTCGCGAAGCGGTCGAGCAGCGTCGCCGGGTCGTCCGTGACGACGAGGAGTTGGCGGTGCGCCGGTTCGACGAAGCCGGCGGCGACCTGTGCGTCGAAGAAGGAGACGAGGCCGTCGTAGTAGCCGGCGACGTTCAACAGCCCACAAGGGTCGGTGTGGAAGCCTAGCTGGGCCCAGGTGAGCATCTCGACGAGTTCCTCGAGCGTCCCGAACCCGCCCGGGAGGGCGACGAAGCCGTCCGCGAGTTCGGCGAAGCGGCGCTTCCGGGTGTGCATCGAGTCGACGACGTGGAGTTCGGTGAGCCGCTCGTGGGCGACTTCGCGCTCGGCGAGCGACTCGGGGATGACGCCGAACACCTCGCCGCCGGCGTCGAGCGCCCCGTCCGCGACGGCCCCCATGAGTCCGACGTCGCCGCCGCCGTAGACGAGGCCGAGGCCACGGTCGGCGAGCAGTCGGCCGAACGCCTCGGCCGCGTCGACGAAGGCAGGGTCGTCGCCTGGGCGCGAGCCACAGTAGACACAGACACGGTTCATACGCGTGGCTCTCGGGGGTCGGATACTAAGACGTCACCGTGTCGAGAGCGATTCGATATCGCGGCATACGGTGTATCGATCCGGGGGTCGTAGACCCGGCCGACGGCGTGGAACACGGCCCTCGGGTTCCACACGACCCGATTGCCGGTCCCCGCCCGACCAGCGGCGAAACGGAGTCGAGGCTCCGAGAACCGCAGGCGTGTCGCTCGACGAGCGAGGCAGCGCCCGGACACGCTCGTCGAGTGGGGCGGCCGCTCCTGGCGTACACTCTCGGTCCCCCCGTCTCACGTCGCTCACGACATGTCTGTCGGCGCGTGCAAGGCGAGTGCGGTGACGCGAGGCATACGGTACCGTGACTCGAGACAGCACACATCACGGTCCGGGCAGGGAGTGCAACCGAGCCGGCGATGTCGGGTTCCGGACGCTGGAACGACGAGAGCAGTCGCGTCGGCGTCCGAGACGTCGATCCAGAGCGGACGGGTGGGACCGGACCGACCCGGGCGTAAACCCGGTACTGCGATACGGAATCAGTTCGTAGTCGTACCGACCGTGTCCGCACGGTCAGAGCGGACGAACGAGGCGAGGCCCTCAAGGACCGCGTCGAGTTGGCTCGCGAACCGTCGCTCCATCACGACCCGGCCGAGGAGCCAGCCGAGCGGGCCGTACTTCGGCTCGAACGCCCCCGTGAACGTCACCTTCGAGTGGTGGTCGTCCGCGGCCTCGACGTCGACGGTGACGGTGTTGGAGACGAGCGGGTACGGACCGACGTCGGTGAACTCGACCGTGTACCCCGCGCCCGGTTCGTAGGCGACGATGGTCTCCTCGATGCGACTGCCGTCGGTGAAGACGCACTCGCGGCAGGCTCCCTGGCCGGTGTCGACGCCGTCGACGATGCGTGAGGACGTCACGTTCGGGTGGTAGTTCGAGACGCCGCCGAAGTCGTCGAGCGCTGCCCAGACGCGGGTCGTCGGGGCGTGTACGATGCGGGACCGACGCACGAGGTGCGTGGACATAGAGGAGATTGGACGAGACCCGGTATAGCGGTCGCTCGCTCGTGTGCGACCGTCGCATCGGAGCGTGACGCTGGTCGTGTGCATGCCGCCCTCGCCTTCGTGGACGTCCTGCTGGTGAGTAGCGGGCGCTCGGAAGCGAACTCCGACGCGAGGAAGCCGGGAGCCGTCCCGTGAGCGGTGACGACTGAGCGGACGTCAGAGCGCGAACGACTCGACTGTCGAGTACGCGGGGCCGTCGGGCGTCAGTTCCGAGCGTTTCAGTCGAACCTCCTCCGCCCGAAACGAGCCGACGGTCGGGTCCTCCTCTCGGACGACTCGCTGGACCGTCTCCTTCCCGCGGGCGTCGTCCATGCGCGCGAGGGTGACGTGCGGCGTGAAGGCGTGGTCGTCCGGTTCGAACCCCAGCGGCGTGAGTTCAGTCTGGAGCGAGTCGTGGAGTCGGTTCAGCTCCGCCGTCCCCTGCCGGACGCCGGTCCAGACGACACTGATGTAGTCGAGCGACGGGAAGACGCCGAACCCGCCGACCGTCGCCTCGAACGGGCCGACGTCGGCGGTGTCGACGCCCGACGCGACGGCGCGTTCGACCTCGTCCAGTCGACCCTCGTCGACCGCACCGAGGAACGAGAGCGTGACGTGCGCCTGCGCGGGGTCGGTGAAGCGGAGGCCGGCCGGGTCGTCGAACCGCGCCTGTGCGTCGGCGACCGAGGCGGCGAGCGCGTCCGGGAGGTCGATGGCGACGAAGAGACGCATACCCAGTCGTGACACGCCGAGGATGAAAACCGTGACGTAACCCTTACCCTCCACGACGGCCAACCGCGAGGTATGACAGACGACGGCGACCCACCGAAGAAACACCGCTTCTCGGAGGGACAGGGGGTCGACGCCGACTACGACGAGTTCACGCTCGACCCGCCCGAACTCAAGGTCGACCCGACGAAGGTCGACCCGGTCGACTCCCGGGTGTTGTCGGACATCCTCGACCGACGGAACATCGACCGCGACGACGTCGACGTACAGGACCTCGTCGAGGTCGGACTCTCCTACATGGGCATCAACCGCTTCGAGGAGGCGACGGAGACGTTCGAGCGGGCCGCCCGGTTCGCCGAGGAGGACTCCCTCGACGCCCAGGAGGCGTGGGTGAACAAGGGCGTCGCGCACGCCGAACTGGAGGAGTACGACGAGGCCATCGGTGCCTACCAGGAGGCGCTCCGCATCGACGACGACTCCGAGCACGCCGCGAGCGCGGAGACCAACCTCGCGTACGCGCTGTGGGAGTACGGCCACACGGAGCAGGCGCTCGAACACGCCGAGCGCGCGGTCGAAATCGACCCGCGCTTCCCGCAGGCGTGGTACAACCGCGGCTTCTTCCTCTCGGAGCGCGGCCTGTTCGAGGAAGCCGTCAACGCCTTCGACAACGCCATCCGCCTGGGGATGCGGAGCGCCGAGGTGCTCGAGGAGAAGGCGCTCGCCCTCGAAGAACTCGGCGAGAGCGAGGAGGCAGAGCGGGTCCAAGAGCGCGCGGACGAACTGCGTGAGAAGCGCGAGGAGCGGCTCGTCGAGGACGGCCGGTGATGTTACTCCGCGAGCGCGACACGCCCGAGGGCCTGCTGGTGTCGGTCTGTGACCCCGACTGCCTCGGCGAGACGTTCGAGGAGGGTCCGGTGTCGCTCGACGTCACCGAGGACTTCTACGGCGGCGAGGAGGCCGAACGGGCGGACGAGCAGACGGTCGTCGACAGCCTCATGCGGGCGACGACGGCCAACATCGTCGGCGAGCGCGCCGTCTCGGTCGCAATCGACGCCGGCATCGTCGACGAGGAGCGCGTCCTCGAAGTCGAGGGGACGCTCCACGCGCAGTTGCTCTGGCTCCGGTAGTCGAGTCGCCGCCGACGGAGGTGTGGGGGTCACGTGGGTCTGAGGACTCGCCACGCGATTCCGGGACGGAGGAGCGAGGTGGGCGGTCGCTCCATCGTGAGAACGCGCACGAAGGCGTCGGTCAGCGTGCCGTCGGTGTGCGCGTGCCGGAGGAGCCGACCCAGATACCAGTTGAAGAAGGCGGTGCCACGAGGCTTCCGCCCCTCGGTCTCCGGGAACCCGAAGTCGGCGCCCACCGCGAGCGACCACGCGACGTCGACGACGTCGGCCACGCGGTCGAAGAACGGGACGGCGAGGTCCGTGGGGTCGTCCGCCAGCGCCAGCACGTGGTGGAGCACCAGCGCCTCGAGTGCGGCGACGGACATCCCCTGTGCGTAGACGGGGTTGAAGCTGGCCACCGCGTCACCGACGACGAGCAGTCCAGTCGGGAACCGGTCGAGCGCCTCGTAGCGACAGCGGCGGTTCGACGGGAACGGGTACGAGAAGACCTCCGACGTGGCCCACTCGTGGTCGTCGAGGAGTCGTGCCAGTTCGGGGACCGGGAGGCGCTCCGCGTAGTCGACGAACCCCGCGTGGTCCGTCGGCGGCGACGCGCCGTGAACCCCCGACAGGTTCACGATCCAGCGGTCACCCTCGATGGGGGCGGCCATGCCGCCGCGGGGTCGCGGAGCCGACGGGGGGACGAGGTACGTCCGCGTGTCGTCCGGCGGGCGTTCGAGGAACGTGGTGCTGTAGCTGATGTCGATGGTCACCTCGTCGACCGCTGGTGACGGGTAGCCGTGAGCCGCCAGCCACCCCGGCGTCCGACTCGTCCGCCCGCTGGCGTCGACGGTCAGCTCGGCCGGGAGTTCCGTGTAGTCGGACCCTTCGCGGACCACGACGCCCTCGACGGTCGTCCCGGTGTCGTCGAGTCGGTAGTCGACACACGAGCAGTTCGTCCGGATGGAGACGCCGTCGTGCGCCGCGACGTGCCGGCGGACGACGTGCTCGAACAGCGGCCTGCTCGCCGAGACCGTCTCCATCGGAACCGGCCCCGCGGCGAGGAAGCCACCCCCGCTGTAGAAGTCGACGCCCCGCGCGAAGTCGGTCACGACGCCGCCGGCGGCGACGACGTCGTCGACGGACCCCGGGAGGAGGTCCGCCATCGTCGCGCGTCCGGCCTCCAGTAACGCGTGGGGGTGTGGCCCCTGCGGCACCCCACGGCGCGTGGTCGGTCCGTCGGGAAGCGTGTCACGGTCGACGACGGTGACCGTGGCGAAGGCGTCGGCGAGCACGCGCGCCGCGAACAGTCCGGCCATCCCCGCGCCCACCACCACCGCGTGGTCACCCCGCTCGGGTACCCGAGCGCCGTCGTACGCCGGAACCGTACGCAGCGTCACGGCACACCTCCACGGGGTTGGCGGCCTCGCGGTTCGGTCGTCGGTACGCCCGGTTCGGCCACACTCGTCGCGGCGACGCTCGCCGCCCGGGCGGCACTGGTCACCGCGCCGGAGCACGGGAGGGTCAGAGTTCGCATCGCACGTTCCTGTCGTCGCCGCGACACCATAGCCGTACTCAGCACGGCGTTACTGTAAATCGTCTGTCATTTTGGCCGAGGTATCAGTCGTTCACGTCCACCACCGTCGCCGTCTCGTCGAGCAGGAAGTCGAGTCGCTCCCCGGCGTGGCGGACAGTGATACGGAGCGAGGCCGGGTCCGTCGAGACGAGGGCTTCGCGCCAGCGGAGCCCACGGGTAATCGCCGCCCACGTCGCAGGGACGTGTTCGACCCCGTGGTCGTAGTAGAACGCCACCAGGGCGGGGTGGTCGCTGACCACCGCGTAGCTAGGGCTTCGCCAGTCGAACTTGCACGAGGCACAGACGAGTCTGACGACGCCGAGGAATGAAGAGCCACACGCGTCACAGACGCCGTCCGCCGTGTCGTGCTCCGCACACACCGAGAGCGAGGCGTCGACGCTCCCGCCACACTCGGGGCAGACGCCGTGGGTCATCGTCTCGAAGCGGTGGATGGAGTAGACGATGGTGGCGTCGAGGACCTCGTCGGGGGCGCGGCCACGGAGCCCCTGCGGCGGGAGGCTGAAGCCGAAGAGTTCGCCCCCGCGCTGGGGCCAGTACCCCTCACAGACGGTACACCGCACCCAGGTGGTCCCGTCCTCGTAGCGGAGGGCCATCGGTCCGTCGCAGCGCGCACAGGTGGCGTCGACCGGTGAAGACGCGAGCGTCGGGTCCCCGGTGACACTGCCGGCGACGACTGCTCGGACGACTCTGAAGCCCGGCGCAGCCAGTTCGTAGCCGTCGTCCGTCCGGCGGACGAAGTGTCCCGCCAGTCGCCCCAGATGGTAGTTGAAGTTCCCCGTGTCCGTGACGTCGACCCGGTCGAAGAGGTCGGAGAACGTGACCGCGTTGTCGGCCGCGTTCGGGTCGTACCGGTCCCACAGCGCCTGCAAGATGCCGAGTCGCGTCGCATCTCCCAGGACGCTGAAGACGCTGTCGGGCGACTGCGGAGCGGGTGTCCCCTCCTCCCCATCTACCGTCATGTGTTGTCGTACCACGGAGGGGTCGATAAAGCTCGTGCCGTCGCACGAAATCTGACACGGTTACGTCTCGGGTGGCGCGTAACCGTTTTCAGTTTCACGGGGTAGAGCGGACCGAAGGTGTGTTGGTGTTCGAGTCTTTAGGTACCCCTAATGGAGACACAGGAATCGTACCCCCTCGACGTCGAGTCCATCCGGGAGCAGTTCCCCATCCTCGACCGGAAAGTCGGCGGTGACCTGGAGACGCCCGGAGCGGGCCCCGACGACACCGTCCCCCTCGTCTATCTGGACAACGCCGCGACGAGTCACACCCCAGAGCCCGTCGTGGAGGCGATCTGTGACTACTACCGCGGGTACAACTCGAACGTCCACCGTGGTATCCACCACCTGAGCCAGGAGGCCTCGGTCGCGTACGAGCGCGCCCACGACCGCGTCGCCGAGTTCATCGGCGCCGACGGGCGGGAGGAGGTCGTCTTCACCAAGAACACCACCGAGTCGATGAACCTCGTCGCGTACGCGTGGGGACTCTCCGAACTCGGCCCGGGCGACTCTGTCGTCCTCACCGAGATGGAGCACCACGCGTCGCTCGTGACGTGGCAACAGATAGCGAAGCGGACCGGTGCCGAGGTCCGATACATCCGTGTCGACGAGGACGGCTACCTCGACATGGACCACGCCGCCGACCTCGTCGACGAGTCGACCGAGATGGTCTCCGTCGTCCACATCTCGAACGCGCTGGGGACCATCAACCCCGTCTCCGAACTCGCAGACCTGGCCCACGAGGCGGGCGCCTACATCTTCGTCGACGGCGCCCAGTCGGTTCCCACGCGACCCGTCGACGTCAAGGAGATCGACGCCGACTTCTTCGCGTTCTCGGGGCACAAGATGTGTGGTCCGACGGGCATCGGCGTCCTCTACGGGAAGGAACACCTGCTGGAGGAGATGAATCCCTACCTCTACGGGGGCGAGATGATTCGCTCCGTGACGTACGACGACTCGACGTGGGAGGACCTCCCGTGGAAGTTCGAGGCCGGGACGCCGCCCATCGCGCAGGGGGTGGCGCTCCACGCCGCCGTCGACTACCTCGACGACCTGGGCATGGAGAACGTGCAGGCACACGAGGACCTCCTCTCCGAGTACGCCTACGACCGCCTGACGGAGTTCGACGACGTCACCATCTACGGTCCGCCGGGCGACGACAGGGGTGGACTGGTGTCGTTCAACCTCGACTCGGTCCACGCGCACGACCTCTCCTCGATTCTGAACGACTACGGCGTCGCGATTCGCGCCGGCGACCACTGCACCCAGCCCCTGCACGACAAACTCGGCGCGGCCGCCTCCGCGCGCGCCTCCTTCTACATCTACAACACGCGCGAGGAAGTGGACGCCCTGGTGGAGGCAGTCGACGAGGCCCGACAGCTGTTCGCCTGAGTTCGGGCCGGTCGGGTCGCCAGTCGCGGCCGTCCGACACTGTCGACGAGGCCAGCGGGTCCACCGCGTCTCGCTCGCACCCGTCGCGAGACGGACCCGCGCGTCTTCCGTCGCCGTTTTCAGCGACTGGGAACCCGTCTAAGTTTATATACGCTCTCGGACCAGTGTGAGGAACCGGTTTTCAGCCGGTGGGAACCTGGTCGAGCTTATACCACCCTTCACCCGCAAGCCGCACATGTGAGGTGAGACCGATGGCGTACCAACCTGGAAGTCGGCTGAAGAACGAGTTCGCACTCGACGTAGACGGCCCGCTGGCGGGCTACTGGATCGCGATGCTGCGCGTCCTGACCGGCTGGTGGTTCTTCCACGCGGGCGTGACGAAACTCATCGAGGACGGCCTCGCGTTCACCTACGGGCCGGCCTACCTGCAGGGGATGACGGGCACGGCGCTCGGTCCCATCCCGGTCTGGATGGGGAACAACCTCGCGTGGCTCGTCGAGCCTGGCGTCCCGCTGTTCGAGACGCTCATCGGCCTGGCGCTGATGGTGGGCGCGCTGACCCGACTGGCGGCCTTCGGCGGGGTCATCTTCATGGTCCTGTTCTGGGTCGGCAACGCCGGGTTCGGCCACGGCCTGGTCAACGGCGACCTGATGGGCCTGCTGCTGTTCGTGTCGATGATCGTGTTCGCGGCGGGCCGGTTCTACGGCCTCGACGCGATACTCGAGGAGACCAAGCTCGTCGAACGCCACCCGAAGCTCCGGTACCTGCTCGGCTGAGGAGGTGACCACAGATGCAACCACAAGACACCATCGACAGACTCGCGCTGGGAGTCGGCGGCGCCCTGATGCTCATCGGCGTCGTCGTCCTCGGCATCGTCGAGATACTCGCGGGACAGCCCTACGGTGCGGCCCCCGTGACGAACGACGCGGGCGAAGTCGTCGCCACGCCAGCGGTCGACCCCGCGCTCCGAACCGGTCTCGTCGTCGCGGGCCTCGTGGTGCTGTTCCTCTGGGGCCTCTACAAGATGGCACTGACCGACGACGTCGGCACCGACGAGCGGACGGGGACGGCCGCGGGCGACTGAGCTGAACTGCACTGACGTGATGCACGGGCCGAACCCGTCCTGAACCGGCTCTTCTCGTTCGCGCGGCGTGCGTCGTCGGGCAGCCGAACGGTTTTTGTCGTCCGCCCGTGGCATGAACCCATGCAGTCACTCGGGTTTCTCGCGGAACTCGTCCGGGAGACGGTCGACGGTGTCCAGCGAAGCCTCGTCGACGCCGTTCCGAGACTCGTCGTGGCACTGGTCTTCCTCACGGTCGCCTACGTGGGTATCAGAGTCGCCCTCAGAGTCGTCGCCGGGACGCTCGACGCCGTCTACCCCGAAGAACAGGACCTCATCGTCAGCCTCGCGACGACGGTGGTCGGGGTGTTCCTCTGGTTCGCCGCGGCGCTCACCCTGCTGAAGATACTCGGCATGGGCGACATCGCCGCGAGTCTGGGGACGGCCGCCGGCTTCGTCGCGCTGGGCGTCTCCTACGCGCTGTCGAGCATGATCGCCGACACCGTCGCCGGCGTCTACCTGCTTCGCGACCCCGACTTCAACTCCGGCGACCGCGTCACGGCCGACGGGACGACCGGCGTGGTGAGGGACATCGGCCTCCGCAAGAGCCGACTCGAACTGGACGACGGCGACACCGTCGTCGTCGCCAACAGCGCCGTCGAGAAGAAGTGGACGCTCGAGAGCGACGCGTCCGCGACGGCGGCCGACCCGGCGCAGTAGCCGCTCCCGCGACCCACGCCAAAGCGTATCGCTCTGCAGACGGTACGGTAACACATGGCGATTAGAGAGGCGACGAGCGACGACGTCGACGCGATTCGACGGGTCGCGAAGCGGGCCTGGGAGACCGACTACCGGGACGTGGTGACCCGGGAGTCGGTCGAGGCGGCCGTCAACGACTGGTACGCGCCCGAGCGGATCGAGGCGGAACTGGACGCGGAGCGGACGACGGTGTTCGTCGCGGAGCGGGACGGAGCAGTCGTCGGGTTCGCACACGCGACGTGGAACGACGAGGAGGCGACCGGCTACATCCTCCGCCTCTACGTCGACCCGGACCGCCGCCGCGAGCGAATCGGCCGCGCGTTGCTCGAAGAGACGTGTCGCGAACTCACCGCCCGGGGCGTCGACCGAATCGACGCGATGGTGCTGTCGGCGAACGGCCCCGGCGTCGGCTTCTACGAACAGTTCGGGTTCGAGTTCGCCGACGAACGAGAGACGCGAATCGGCGAGGAGACCTACCCGGAGAGCAGGTACGTGCTCGAACCCCACGAGTCGGACGGGGGACGCGTCTGAGTCGGGCGGTCACGCCGACGGTCAGTGTCGACACCACCGCGGGGCGTCGGGGGGTACCGACCGGGAGCAGTCAGACAGAACGGGGCAGGACATCTCCACTCGCGACGGACTGCCCCGGCGAAGCGGGCGGTGGCGGAACTGTTTTACAGCGCTCCTCCCTACCGTGAACCACAATGGGCCTGGGTTCGGACATGTACCGGCAGCAGATCCTCGACCACTACAAGAACCCCCGAAACTACGGGGAACTCGAGGAGCCGACGTTCACCCACACGGGCGAGAACCCCTCGTGTGGCGACACCATCCGCGTCGACGTCCAGCTCGAAGACGACGGTGAGACCATCGCGTACGCCTCGTTCAGCGGCGACGGCTGTGCCATCTCGCAGGCGTCGGCGTCGATGCTCACCTCGCGCCTGCAGGGGATGACGCTCGACGAACTCGCCGACCTCGACACCGACGACGTCACCGAGATGCTCGGCGTCGATATCAGCCCGATGCGGATCAAGTGCGCGGTCCTCGCCCGACAGGTCGCACAGGACGGTGCCCGAATCCACACGGGCGAGCTCGAGATCGACCAGACGACGACCGAGGACTAGCGCCGGCACCCGTACAGGTCGAGGTTCCGCGCGCCGAACCGGAGCACGCCCGCTTCTCGCTGTTCTCTGCGTGCGGCGAGCCACGCGTCTACCTCCCCGTCGGGGACATGCCCGCGGACCGCGTCGGCGACGGTGTCGACGATGACGGCGAGGAAATACGCCTCGTCCGCGGTGTATCCCGCCTGTACCCCCGCGTCATCCGTGGGTTCGACGCGCCAGTCCGACCGACCGGAAGCGACGACGTCGACACCGAACTCGGGGAGGAGCGTCCGAAGTCGACGGCCGGCGCGCGCACCCAGTCGGTCGCCGTCGTCACCGACCATCGTCGCGTGGTACGCGTCGAGGACGGCGTCGTCGGCCGGATGGGACGGCTCGAAGACGGTTCCCCCGTCGAAGGTGATGGGGAGGTAGACCGCCCCGCCGTCGACGACGCCGCTCACCAGTCGCTCCACGTCGGCGGGCGAGAGGAGGTCGACGAACGCCTGCGCGACGAGGGCGTCCCACCGGGCCTCGGCAGCGACCGTCAGCGCGTCGCCAGCGACGAGGCGGACGTCGATGCGGGCCGGCCCGGACAGTCGGACGGCGGCGACAGTGGTCGGGGTATCGGGTCCGTCACCCCCAGCCGCGTCGTTCCCCTCCCCCGGGTCGTCCCCAGCAGGCCCGAACGGCAGGCCGAGGTCCGTCGTCGTCGGGTCGGCGAGCGACGCCCTGAACCCCGCTTCGCGCGCGGCCCGGAGGACGCGCGTCCGGGCCGTCGCGAGGAGCGCGGGGTCGGTGTCGACGGCGACGTAGGTGCAGTCGGGGAGGTCGTCCCACGAGAGGAACCGCCGGCAGAAGGCCGCCGTGCCCGCCCCCGCCTCGAGGATTCGGGGGTCGGAGCGCACGCGGACGTCGTCGCGGAAGCGCGCGAGGACCGCCCGGTCCAGCGCACGGTCGTCGACCGTCGCCTTCGCCGCGAGGTACCGCTCGAAGTCCCCCTTCATGTCGCCTCCGGCGTGGGTGGCGACGACGCGCCGACCAGTCGGGCGAGGAACGCGCGAACCCGCGCTGCCGTCGCCTCCCACGGCGGGTGTGCGCGGTACCGACCGAGCGCGGCCCGGCCCACACGTGCGAGTCGGTCACGGTCGGTCGCGAGCGCCGACAGCGCCGCGGCGACGGCACCGACACCCTCCGGCGGGACGAGGAACCCGGTCTCGCCGTGCGTGACGAGGTCGGTCGCCCCGCCCGACGAAGTCACGACGGGGACGAGTCCGAAACCCATGCCCTCGAGGGCGGCGATGCCGAACCCCTCGTGTCTGGACGGAAGCGCGAGGGCGTGGCCGCGGCGGAGGACCCGTTCGAGGTCCTCGGTCGGGAGCGCACCGGTGAGCGTGACGCGGTCGGCGACGCCGCGACGGCGACACCGTCGACGGACGCGCGCGACGTACCGCTCATCGGGCTGGGGGCCGACGAACGTCGCCTCCCACTCCGTACCCGACTCTCCGTCGAGGGAGAGGGCCGCGAGCGCGTCGACGAGCGCGAGCGGCCGCTTCCGCGGGACGACAGCGCCGAGGAAGACGACGCGGAAGGGGGTCTCCGACGCGCGTGCGTCGACAGCCGTCGGTGAGACGTCGGGGTCGAACTGGTCCGCCGTGGGGGGGGCGACGAGCGTCGGAAGCGGGGCGGGAGAGAGACCACTGACCGCCCGTTCGGTCGCCGAACTCGTACACAGTGCGGCGTCGACGCGGGCGAGGAAGCGACGTTCGAGCGCGCGAGCGAGGGGGGCTTCGGGGCCTCCCTCGTCGCACCGGAGGTGGTGGACGAGCGCGACGACGGGGGTCTCGCGCTCGGCTCGTCCCCCCTCACACCCGACTGCGAACGTCGGGTGGGCGAGTTCGTCGACGACCACCACGTCGGCGTCCCGCGCGAACCGCGACAGCGGGGCGGCGGGTGCGTCGGCGACACCGAGCGGGTACCGCCGCCAGGGGACCGAGTGGACGGTCACCTCGTCCGTCTCGCGGAGCGAGGCGACGAGACGCCGGTCGTACCGGAACCCCCCGGAGGTGGTGTCGACGTCGCCGGGGACGACGAGTGCGACCCGCATCTACGACGAGGGCGCGGCGGCGTAAGCAGCGTTGGCGACGTCGTCCTCCCACATAGTGACGGTGAGACGGTCGACGCCGTCCGTGGTGACGTCTTCGGAGAGTCGTTCGTGGACGACGCGGGCGAACCGCTCGACGCTCGGATTGTACCCCTCGAACTCGGGGAGGTCGTTGAGCGTCTCGTCCGCGTACCGGGCCTCGACGGCGTCGAGGGCGGCCTCTACCTCGTCGATGTCGACGAGGTAGTCGTACTCGTTCAACTCCTCGCCGACGAGTTCGACCTCGACGCGGAAGTGGTGCGAGTGGAGGTCACCTTCGGGACCGGGGTTCGGGACGGTGAGGAAGTGCTGGGCGATGAGCGGACGGACGACGGTCACGGAGTACATGCTCGGGGCGTCGGGGGGAGCGGTTGTAAAGGTGCGCTCGGCGGGGCCGTTCCGTCCGCGTCTTCGGACAAGTGAGCCTGTGAGATCCCGTCGTCGGGGCGAAGCGCGAGGACGCGAGACGAGTCGTCCAGGCGTCCACAGCCGTACCCGCGGCGGCGTGACCGCCACCGTCCGCCCCGGGCCCGACGCCGGCGGGGCGGTCAGTACTCGAACAGTACTTGCAACGCCTCGTCGGGCGACTCGTCCAGCAGTCGGTACGCGTCCGGCGCGCGCTCTATCGGGAGGCGATGCGTCACCAGCCGCGAGGGTTCGAGGTCCGAGAGGAGGTCGAGGACGAGGTCCATGCGCCGTCCCTTGTCCCACCGGCCGGCGTGGTCCGGGTCGATGCGCGAGACCTGGCTGGCCTGCAGGCGGATGTGGCTCCGGTGGAACCGGCCACCGAGTTCGAGCGCGGCCGGCTTCGCGCCGTACCACGAGCCGATGACGACGCGGCCGTCGTCGCCGGTAGTATCGAGCGCCGCGTCCAGCGCGGCGGGGTTTCCGGACACCTCGAACGAGACGTCGGCGCGGCCGTCACCGGTCTCGAACACCTCGCCGGCGGCGTCGGGGTCGAGGGCGGCGTCCGCACCGAACGACCGGGAGCGCTCCCGACGGGCGGCGTGGTGGTCGAACGTCACGAGCCGCGCGAGCGGGTGGCGCGCGAGCAGGGCCGTCGTGAGCAGGCCGACGACGCCCTGTCCGAACACCACGGCCCGCTCGCCGATGCGGGGGCGACCGTCCATGACGAGGCTCACCGCCGTCTCGACCATGGCGAGCAGGGCGGCGTCCTCGTCCGGGACGTCCGCGGGGAGGCGGACGAGAGTGGTGGGGTCGACACAGAAGTGACTGGCGTGGGGGTGGAACGCGAAGACGCGCCGCCCGACCCAGTCGTCGGTGACGTCGGCACCGGCGGCCGTGACCCGTCCGACGGTGGCGTAGCCGTACGAGAGCGGGTAGTTGGCGGCGTGGTCGAGTTCGTCGATGCCCTCGTCGAGCGGCAGGTCCTCGGGGACCTGGTCGCGGTAGACCAGCAGTTCGGTCCCCGGACTGACCGCGGAGAGGGAGGCTTCGACCTGCACCTCGTCCGGGGCAGGCGTCCCGACGGGGGCGTGCGCCACCTCGACTCGACGGGGGGCGGTGAAGCGTACCCGTCGTGCTGCGCTGTCACTGCCGCCGCCGACGTCCGCACCGCTCTCGGCGGTCATCGCGTGACCACCGCCCACCACGTCGTCCCGTGCATAGCCGGACCGTAGGAGTCGTCCGGTGTAAAGTTGTCGTGGGAGGTGAGCGGCCCGCTCGGGCGGTCAGACGATGCGCTCGAAGTACGGCGGCAGTCGCTTGCGGACCAGCGCGTACGGCGCCGCAACGGCGACGGCGAGCGCACAGAGGAGGCGGACGGAGCCCGAGAAGAACACCAGTCCGGGGAGCGCACCGACGAGCGTCACTGCCATGTCGTGCGGTGAGCCGTCGTACGGCACCCAGTACCGGGCACGGAGCCACCGGCCGCGGGCGTGGAGGTAGACCGCGTGCGGATTCGTCCGCTCCCAGGGTCGGAGTTCCTCGCCGGCACCGAAGGCGTCCATGCCGGCGTGGACGGCACTCGCGACGGCGAACGCCGCGAGACCGACCGTCGCCGCCGTCGGAGACGCGGCGGCGACAGCGAGGAGCGGGAGGGCGACGACCCACCCCAGGAGCGGGAAGTGGAGCGTCTTCCGGTGGGTGCCGACGAGGAGGTCCAGGTCGGGGAAGACGCCGCCAGCGAACGCCGCGAGCGCGGCGACGGGCGCGAGTTCGGGCGCGACGAACAGCAGCGGCGTGGTGAGCGCGACGCCGACGACGGCGTGGGAGGTGACCATCATCGCGGGTCGGACAGACTCATCCGCGCTGGAGGAGCAGGACGAGGACGACGACGAGTCCGACCTGTGCGACCTTGTCCACGATGGCGATGGGGCCGAGCGAGTTGATGCCCTGGACCACGGTCCACGCGAAGATGACGATCTGTCCGGCGGTGAACGGGATGCCGACGAGGTAGAACAGGCGTCGCCGGTAGTTCACGAGGACGGCCGCGATTCCGGCGGCGAACCCGACGGTAGCGATCAGGAAGGAGATGCCGAACGCTCCCGGGAGGAAGCGAACGCCGAGGACGAGGTGGACGATGCCGGACACCGCCGCGAGGGCGACACCGACCCAGTGGAGCGTCGTCATCGAGTTCGTGTCGATCGAGGAGGACATGTCACGTCGTGTTATCGTCGCCGCAGAACATAAAAACTCGCGACGGACTCGGGTCAGGACTGCCGGCCGACCGCCCGCGCGAGTGCGAGCAGGTGCCCGAGGCCCGCCTGCACCTCGGGGTCGCGCGTCGCTCTCACGAGGCCGACGGGGCCGACCGGGTCCGACCCCTCGGCCTCGGCCTCGCCGACGGCCCGGACGAACCGCGTCAGCCCCTTCACGGCGTCGGGGTCGGCCGTCTCGTCAGCGACCTCTCCCAGACGCGAACCGGTGCGGGCGAGTTCGACGACCATGTCGTCCTCCAGCGCCGCGGTGAGGAGCGAGAGCGCGTCGACGAAGCCGACGAGTTCGTCGAGCGTCCCCGCGCGCTGGAGTTCGACGAGCGTTTCGAGGGAGGCGGCGAGTTCGTCGCCGTTCTCGCCGACGAGGGTCGCGAGTCGGACCGTCTCCTCCGTGGCGAGGCCGTCGCCCGCCTCGGCGAGCGTCGCGGCGGTGCCGGCGAGTTCGGCCACCATGTCGTCCTCCAGCGCGGAGGTACCGAGCGCGACGACGTCGAGCAGTTCGTTCACCGCGTCGAGACGGCGGACGAACGCGGCGACTGCGTCGGGGTTCTCGGCGATGGCCGCCTCCAGCGAGTCGTACTCCGAGTCGTCGAGCGCGTCGAGAGATGATGATTCACTCATCGTCTCACCTCAGAGGAGCCCCCTGGCGGTCAGCCAGTACGACTCGTTGTACGCGAGTTTCGCCCAGTGGACCGGCCGCGACTCGGGTCTGAGGTACGGTTCGTTCTCGTAGTCGAACGAGACGAACGTCGCCTCGTCCATGCCGGCCTCGAGGAAGCAGACGGTCTTGCCGTCGTACGTCGCCGTCGGCACGCCGCCGTCGACGAGACTGGCGAGACGGTCGGCGACGACACCGGCCTGGTAGTGGGCGGCGCTGCCGGCCTTCGGCGCCGGGACGTCGGAGGCGTCACCCAGCGCGAAGACGTCGGCGGCGTGGACCGCTTCGAGCGTGTTGCGGTCCACCTCGACCCAGCCGTCGTCGCCGAGTCCCGCCTCTCGAATCATCGGGACGCCGTCGTGCGGCGGGATGGTGACGAGGAGGTCGTAGTCGAGTTCCTCGCCCTCCATCGACTGGAGGACACCGCGCTCGGCGTCGACCGACTCGACGTTGAAGAACGTCTCCGCGCGGATGTCGCGCTCGTCCATCCGCGGGGCGGCCCACTCGGCGATGGTGGGCTTCCCGTGGACCCGCTGGATTGGGTAGGTGTAGGTGATGTCGATTTGGTCTCTGATTCCCCGCTTGCGGAACCAGTCGTCCGCCATGAGGACGAACTCCAGCGGCGCGGCGGGGCACATGTGTGGCGTCCCCACGACGGAGAGGACGAGGTGACCCTCGGTGAAGTCGGCGAGCGCGTCGCGGAGCGCCAGCGACCCCTCCTCACTGTAGAAGTCGTGCCCCGCTTCGGCCAGTCCCGGGACCTCGTCGGGGACGATTCGGGCCCCCGTGGCGAGGACGAGGTAGTCGTACCCGAGCGTGTCCCCACCGTTCAGCGACAGGCGCTTCGCGTCGGTGTCGATGCCCTCGACGCGCGAGAAGCGCAGCGAGACCCGGGGGTCGACGAGGTCGGCCACCGGACGGACGCCGTCCTCGGGGTCGCGCTTCCCGAAGGCGACGTAGAGCCAGACGGGCTTGTAGACGTGCATCTCGCTCTCGTTGACGAGCGTTACCTCGACGTCGCCCGCGTCGATGTCGGGGGCGAGTCGGTCCGCGAGTCGGTTCGCCAGCACGGAACCGCCCGTGCCGGCGCCGACGACGACGATGTGTTGTGTCATGATTCTGGGTAGAGTGTCGGCGAGCGGTCGTAAAGATGTTGCTCCGACGACAAATCAGGCCGTCTCGACGTAGATGCTCCAGTAGTCGTCGTGTTCCACCACGTCGAGGAGACGGTGGCCCGCCTTGTCGACCCACTCGGGCACGTCGTCTTTCGACCCCGAATCGGAGGTCTGGAGTTCGATGACCGTGCCCGGGTCGGCCTTCTTGACCTTGCCGATGAGGTCCATCAGGGGGCCGGGGCAGCCGGCACCGCGGGAGTCGATCGTCACGTCGGGTGAGAGTGTGCTCATGGGGTCGTCACCTACGAATAGAGGGAGTGGTTCCAGGGGTATAATATTGTGGATAAATTCCAACATTGTGAGAAACTGCTGCTGTCGATGGAGTGAGGGCTGTGAGCGGTGGATGCCGCCGCTGGGGGCGGTGCGTCGGGGAGCATCCCGGACGTCGGACCGAGCGCCGTCGCCGAAAAGCAGCGTGGGGCCGTTATTCGGGTTTCAGACCGCCGTCCTGGACGCGCATCACGGCCTCGCCGTCGGCGAGGTTCGGGGCGTCGACGAGACGGACGATACGCTTGTCACCCTTGGACTTGCGGAGGTACATCCGGAACGTCGAGGTGTGGCCGAGGATGTTCCCCCCGATGGGCTGGGTGGGGTCGCCGAAGTACGAGTCGGGGTTGGAGGCGACCTGGTTCGTGACGAGGACGACGCTGTTGTAGAGGTTGCCCACGCGCATCAGGTCGTGGAGGTGCTTGTTGAGTTTCTGCTGCCTGTCAGCCAGCTGTCCGCGGCCGACGTACTCGGCGCGGAAGTGGGCCGTGAGCGAGTCGACACAGAGGAGGCGGACGGGCCACTCCGAGTCCTCGTGTTCGGAGGCGATCTCCTTGGACTTCTGTGCGAGGAGTATCTGGTGGTTGGAGTTGAACGCCTTCGCGACGTGAATCTTGTCGAGGAAACTGTTGACGAGTTCCTCCATCACCTCGTCGTCGCCGGGCGACCCCTCTATCTCACGGTCGTCGAGCGTCGCCTGGATGGCGTCCTCGGGGAGGCCGCGGACCATGTCGTCGATGCGCTCGGGGCGGAACGTGTCCTCCGAGTCGATGAAGATACAGCTCCCCCGGAGGCCGCCGACTTCGGTCGGCAGCTGGACGTTGACCGCCATCTGGTGGGTCACCTGTGACTTCCCGGCGCCGAACTCGCCGTACACCTCGGTGATAGACTGGGTCTCGAGGCCGCCGCCGAGGAGGTCGTCGACCTCGTCGATGTGCCACGAGAGCTTGCCGATCTGCTTCCGGCGTTCCAGCACTGCGGAACCGGTCTCGAACCCACCGATGTCGGCCGTCTTCCGGGCGGCGTTGATGATGTCCGACGCGGTCGAATCGCCGATGTCGGCGGTGTTCGACAGTTCGGCGGGACTCGCGACGGCGATGGACTGGTAGCTCTCGAAACCGGCCTCTACGAGTTTGTCCGCGGTCGCTGGTCCCACACCGGGGAGGGACTCGAGGTCGTCGTCTGGCATGTACCCGTCCCTTCCGCCCGTCCGTACATAAAGCCTCGTTAACAGCGTAGTGAAAGTGAAACCGGACGCCGGAAGGGCAGTCGGTCGACGAGTGTCGGAGGATTCAAACCCGATGCCGGGACGGACGAGGGGCGCGCGGGAGGTGGAGACAGCGGCGGGGACGGGTGGTGAGAGGGACTACCCCCAGGGGTGGGCCCCAGCGCGGTCGGGCCACAGCGGGTACCAGTAGCCCTCGTCGCTCTCGACTGCGAGTTCGCCGTCGAGGACGGACTGGAGTTTGAACTCCAGTTTCGAGTCGCGCGAACTCGTCCCCGTCGGGACGAACGGGTAGTACGCCCCGCGGCGGAACGAGTAGACCCAGTAGACGTTCTTCGACCCGTCCTCGAACGCGAACAGCGCCGCCAGCAGCCGAGAGCCGTAGCCGCGCTCAACGAACTCGTCGGCCGCGAAGTGGACGGAGGTGACGAGGTCCTCGGGATCCTCGTCGTGGAGGACGAACCAGTGGTAGCCGTAGTCGTCGCTGTGGCGCCAGTGGTCGGTGCCGGTCTCCTCCTTGCCGGCGTCGAGGATGGCCTCCACCTCCTCGACGGTCCCGGCGAAGTCGGTCGAGTCGACGTTCGAGAAACAGAGCGCCGCCTCGCCCGCGGAGGGGAAGCCGAGGTCGGCCTCCATCGTGAGGTACGCCGTCGACATGCCGAAGAGGTCCTCGGGGTCGGCTGCGCGGGTCGCGTCCGCCTCGGCGCTCATCCCGAGCACCGAGCGGAGGGAGTCGAACAGTCCCATCTATGCGGTTTCCATCTCCCGCTCCAGTTCGCGGAGCCGTTCGACGCGCCGGTCGGTCGAGGGGTGCGTCGAGAACACCCGACCGATGAAGTCGCCCTTGATGGGGATGACGAAGAAGGCGTTCATCTCCGACTGCTCGCGGAGGTCCTCCTTCGGCACGCGGTCCATCCGTCCCTCGATGGTCAGGAGTGCGGAGGCGAGCGCCGAGGGCTTGCCCGTGATGACCGCCCCGCCGCGGTCGGCGGCGAACTCGCGGTACCGCGAGAGCGCACGGATGAGGAG
>NZ_JBEPXO010000063.1:0-23604 GCF_041641895.1 Salinigranum sp.
GGGTGACGCGCCCGTCCTCAGACGATGGCCGCCAGCGTGAACAGCGAGTAGACCGTCGCGGCGAGGACGGCGACGACGAGCAACGGCGTCGGTTCCGTCGGCGCACCGGACGCCGCCGGGTCCCTGAAGCCGCGAGCGGCCGTCCCGAGGACGACCACTCCGACGACGAGGAGGACGAGCGTCTGGAGCGTCACCCCCGAGAGCCCCACGACGACGGCGCGGAGGAGCGTGACGAGTCCGGCGACGGCGAAGGAGAGCCAGTACAGTCTGGGGTAGTCGACCTCGATGTCTGCCATAGCGACCCCTCGGGAGCGAGGGGCAAGAGGGCACCGCCTCCGTCCCACACAGCCGTCAGTCGTCGGTCGTCGTCGTGGGCACCGAGGACCCGACCCACCGACAGACGACCATCAGCGGGACGCCCGCGGCGGCCCCGACGGGGAGACTCACCGCGAGCGCGGCACCCACGAGGATACCCGCGACCCAGACGAGGCGCGGCCCCCACACCGCCGCTGCCCAGACGCTCCAGAACGCGACTGTCAGGAGGGCGGTCACCAGTCCGGCGGCGCCGCCGGCGAGGTAGCTGTGGGCCCGTCGCCGTTCGACGAGTGCCCACCAGACCACGGCACCGAACGGAGTGGCAGGGGCCGCGACGAGGACCGCCGAGTCGGACGGGAGGGTCAGGACAGTCGCCACCGTCTCGACGGGGGTACCGAGGACCGAGACGAGCGCGGCGGCACAGCCGAACGCGTATCCGCCCGCACAGAGCGACCAGACCGTCGACGACCGACGGGCGGGAGGGGAGGAAGTCCTGTCGGAGTCCACACCACGGTGTTGTCGGGGGCGGTACCTGAACGTGGGGGTTCCGAGCGCGGGCGACCGGAAACGAGGTGCTTAATCCGCTCGCGCCGCTACTCCGGCTATGACCGGTTCCCCCGCAGAGAGCGAGGGACTCGACGCGTTTACACACCTCCACGCTCGCGTCAGGGCGGCGCTCTCCGAGCGGGGTTTCGCGACACCGACCGAGCCGCAACGGCGGGCGATTCCCCCGCTCGCCTCCGGTCGGGACGCGCTCGTCATCGCACCGACGGGCACGGGGAAGACGGAGACGGCGATGCTGCCGGTGTTCTCGGACATCTGTGCGAAACCACCCGAGGAGCGCGAGGGCATCTCGGCACTGTACGTCACCCCCCTGCGGGCGCTGAACCGCGACATGCGGGACCGACTGGAGTGGTGGGGGGAGGAACTGGACGTCGAGGTTGACGTCCGCCACGGCGACACCACGCAGTACCAGCGGACGAAGCAGGCGAACGACCCACCCGACGTCCTGGTGACGACGCCGGAGACGCTCCAGGCGATGCTGACGGGCGAGAAGCTCCGGCGGGCGCTGTCGGACGTCTCGCACGTCGTCGTCGACGAGGTACACGAACTCGCCTCGTCGAAGCGGGGTGCCCAGCTCGCCGTGGGCCTCGAACGGCTCCGCCTGCTCTCGCAGCCGTTCCAGCGAATCGGGCTCTCGGCGACGGTCGGGTCGCCCGACGAGGTGGGGCGGTTCCTCACTGGCGACCGCGACTTCACTGTCGTCGAAGTCGACGTCGGCAACCGCGTGGCGTTCGACGTCCACTGGCCCGAACCGCGGGACGGGGACCGCCTCCTCGCCGGCGAACTCGCGTGTGACGAGGAGATGGCGACGCACGTGCGGTTCATCCGCGACGTCGTTCGCGACCACGAGTCGACGCTGATATTCGTCAACACCCGTCAGACCGCGGAGGCGCTCGGGGCGCTCTTCACGAAACTGGACGAACCCATCGGCGTCCACCACGGGTCGCTCTCGCGGGACGTCCGCGTCGAGGTGGAAGACCAGTTCAAGACGGGCGACATCGACGGCCTCGTCTGTACGTCGTCGATGGAACTCGGCATCGACGTCGGGAGGGTGGACCACGTCGTCCAGTACGGCAGTCCCCGCGAGGTGGCTCGCCTGCTCCAGCGCGTCGGACGAGCGGGACACCGACAGGACCTCGTCTCGGAGGGGACCGTCGTCGTCGGCCACCCGGACGACGCGCTGGAGGCGCTCGTCATCGCCCGCAGAGGTCGAGAAGGCGAGGTCGAACCCGCGGCCATCCACCACGGGAGTCTCGACGTGGTGGCGAACCAGCTCGTCGGCCTGTTGATGGACGTCGGCGAGGTCCGCGCGCCGGACGCGTACGAACTCCTCACCCGCGCGTACCCCTTCCGCGACCTCTCGGAGGCACAGTTCAAGTCGGTCGTCCGGGAGCTGTCGAAGAACCGGCTCCTCTGGCTCGACGAGGAGGCCGACCGGCTGGAGAAGTCCGGCGGGACGTGGCAGTACTTCTACGCGAACCTCTCGATGATCCCCGACGAGGAGACGTACGAGGTGTACGACCTCTCCTCGCGCAAACAGGTCGGGACGCTCGACGAGCGGTTCGTCGTCAACTTCGCCGAACCCGGCGCGTCGTTCATCCAGCGCGGGGAGATGTGGCGTATCGACGACATCGACGACGACGAGAGCCGGGTGAACGTCAGTCCCATCGCCGACCCCACGGGGGAGATTCCGTCGTGGGTCGGCCAGGAGATTCCCGTCCCACAGGCGGTCGCACGGGAGGTCGGCGAACTCCGGAGTGTCGCCGGGGTCCAACTGGAGCAGGGTGCCGACGTCGACGCCGTCGCTCGCGACCTCTGCGCGCGCTACCCGGCCGACGTCGAGACGGTTCGGAAGGCGCTCGACCCGGTCGCTCGCCACGTCGAGACCGGCCACCCGCTCCCGACCGATTCGCGGCTGGTGGTCGAATCGAGCGCACGGCAGGTCGTGTTGAACTCCACGAACGGCCACCAGGTGAACGAGACCCTCGGCCGCCTGCTCGCGGCGCTCGTCGGCCAGCGGACCGGCTCCTCGGTCGGGATGGAAGTCGACCCCTACCGCATCGAGTTCGAGGTGCCGGCGAAGACACGGGCTTCGGCGTTCGTCTCCACTATAGAGGAGACGGACCCCGCCCACGTCGAAGCCGTCTGCGAACTCGCGCTGAAGAACTCAGACACGCTCAAGTTCACGCTGGCGCAGGTGGCCGCGAAGTTCGGCACCCTCAAGCGCTACCAGGGACAGGGCCGCTTCGGCGGCGACCGCCTCCTCGCGGCGCTGGCAGATACCCCCGTCTTCGACGAGGCCGTCCGGGAGGTGTTCCACCGTGACCTCGCCGTGGAGGCGACGGCGGACCTCCTCGGACGACTCCACGACGGCGACGTGGCACTCGACGTCGCCCGGGAGCGGACCCCGCTCGGGACGGGCGGGCAGTCGTCGGGACGAGAGCTTCTGGTGCCGGAGAACGCGGACGCGAGCGTCATCGACGCGGTCCGCGAGCGCATCCAGAACGACCGGGTCATCCTCTTCTGTCTGCACTGTCAGGAGTGGCGGCGGACGACCAAGGTGAGGCGGGTGCGCGACCCGCCCGAGTGCCCGGAGTGTGGTGCGACGCGTATCGCCGCGCTGAACCCGTGGGACGAGGAGGCGGTGAAGGCCGTCCGGGCCCCGGAGAAAGACGACGAGCAGGAACGTCTCACGGAACGCGCGTACCGCTCGGCGAGCCTCGTGCAGGCGCACGGGAAGAAGGCGGTGGTGGCGATGGCCGCACGGGGCGTGGGGCCGCACAACGCGGCACGCATCATCTCGAAGCTCCGGGCGGACGAGGACGACTTCTACCGGGACATCCTCGAACAGGAGCGTCAGTACGCACGGACGCAGTCGTTCTGGGACTGACGTCGGTCTGGAACGCGAGGCGGTCCCCCGTCGCGTGACGCCAGCGACCGACGACGAACGCCCCAAAGGATACACCGACCGCTCGGATACCTCTGGACGTGGACTCGAACAGTCTCCCGCTAGTCCCCGACCTGGACGTGCTCCCTGCCCCCGTCAGGTACCTCGTGCTGGTCGTTCTCGTCGGCGGCCCGCTCCTGTTCGTGGTGCTGATCCTCGTCGGCACCACGAGCACCCCCACCGTCGTCGTCGAGGCCACCGTCGTCGACGCACCTCCGACGGACGAGGGCGACGTGTACGCGCTGTCGCGGTTCCCCGCCGAGAGTCCCGTCCGGGTCGCCGTCGAGGAGGCGCTCAGAGACGGCTCGGCCTCGGTCGAGGCGACGACCGACGAGGTGCGGCACGACGGGGTCCCGGTCACGGACTACTACGTCGAACACGACGGCCGGACCGTGCGAGTGACTGTGACCCGCGGGTGAGGGGCGACGCGTCCGTGTACGAGAGAGACACGACGTGCGCGTGACCGACCGAGCCTCCGCTAGTCCAGGTTCCACTCGTCGAACAGGTGTCCCACCGCCGTCGCGAGTTCCTCGAAGTCGCGGAGCGTGACGTTGTCGGTGGTGATGATGACGCCGTGGTTGTGGGTCGTCACCCGGATGAGGAAGCCGTTCTCGAACACCCGGATGGTGTAGCGGTAGTCGCCGAGTTCCGACCCCTGGTACGCGTTCTGTGTGATGTTGAAGTCCTGCCACTCGCTGCCGACGAACGTGTCGAGGTCGGCGTCGCGTTCGAGGTCACCCCTGAGGTACACCTGTTCGTAGTCGGTCCGGGAGAAGTAGACGACGGAACGGACGCTGTCGCCCGCGGCGGTCCGACACGTGGTCGCGAGGTGCTGCTGGGCCTCCTCGGGGAGCAGTTCGACGTCCGTCGGGGTGTCGTCGCTCATGGCCGAGTGACTGCGCCCCGGGTACAAGAAGGTGGGGGCGGCGGTGATGTACGGGCGAACGACCCGGAGTCGGGTCAGTTGCCGTGTGGGTCGCGGTCCGGGAGGAACGGCAGGACGGCCGAGACGACGGCGACGAGCGCGAGAAAGCCAACGAACGCGGGCGTGGTGAACACGACGACGAGGAGCGACAGCGGCGACACCGCGCCGTCGGCGACGGCCTGTAGCGCCGCCGGGTCGAAGTAGAGAAAGCCCAGCAGTCCGAAGAGAGCGACGCTGAACGCCGTCCGGAGGAACGCCCGGAGCATCCACCACGAGAACGACACGGGCCCGCCGGTGAGTGCGGCCCACTCCCGGCGGACCTTCGTCGGCCACGGCGTCCTCACGCCGTCTCCGCTCCCGTCTCGGAACCGACTCGCGAGTGCATGCCACTCTCACGACGGCCGCGACGATAACTGTTCACTCGGTGAGGGGATGGACGGGGAACGTCGACGGTCAGTCGGTCCCAGGCGAGACGGCCGCGAACGCCGCCTCGAACTCGTCGGCTCCCACGACCAGTTCGTCGGCGTGGTCGTTCGCCGACTCGCCCTCGTACCGGTCGGTGACCGCGACCACGGCCCGGACGGCCGCCTCCCGGCAGAGCGCCTCCAGGTCGGCACCCGAGAAGCCCGCGGTTCGTGCAGCCAGGTCGGCGAGGCCGACGTCCTCGCCGAGAGGTTTGTTCCGCGTGTGGACCGCGAGGATGGCCCGACGGGCCGCCTCGTCGGGTTCAGGGACGTGGACGTGCTGCTCGAACCGACCGGGACGGAGGAGCGCCGGGTCGAGAACGTCCTTCCGGTTCGTCGCCGCCAGCACGACGAGCGAGGGGTTCTCCGCCGCCCGGTCGAGTTCGGTCAACAGTTGCGAGACGACGCGCTCCGTGACCTCGGTGTCGCCACTGCCGCCGCGCTTTGCGGCGATAGCGTCGACCTCGTCGAAGAAGACGATGGCCGGTGCGGTCTGTCGGGCCCGCTCGAACACCTCTCGGACGCTCTTCTCGGACTCACCCACGTATCTGTCGAGCAGCTCGGGGCCGGCGACGTGGATGAAGTTCACGCCCGACTCCGCAGCGATAGCGCGGGCGAGGAGCGTCTTGCCCGTTCCCGGCGGGCCGTGGAGCAGGACGCCAGACGGAGGGGCGGCGTCGGCCGCCTCGAACAACGGGCCGTAGGTCAGCGGCCAGGACACCGCCCGCTCCAGCGCGTCCTTCACGTCGTCGAGGCCGCCGACCGCTTCGAACCCCTCGGTGGGTTTCTCCGCGACGTACTCTCGCATGGCCGAGGGTTCGACGCTCGCCATCGCCCGCTCGAAGTCCGCGCGGGTCACCTCGACGTCCGAGAGCGCACTCCCAGCCTCGCGGCGACGGAGCGCGACCATCGCGGCCTCCGTCGCGAGCGATTCGAGGTCCGCACCGACGAAACCGTGCGTTCGCGCGGCGAGGGCGTCGAGGTCGACGTCGTCGGCCAGCGGCATCCGTCGGGTGTGAACCTCGAGGACCTCCCGCCGCCCCTCCTCGTTCGGGACGCCGATCTCTATCTCGCGGTCGAACCGTCCCCCCCGTCTGAGGGCGGGGTCGAGCGAGTCCACGCGGTTGGTCGCACCGATGACGACCACCTCGCCACGGGCGTCGAGGCCGTCCATCAGCGAGAGGAGTTGGCCGACGACGCGGTTCTCGACGTCGGAGTCGTCGTCTCGTTTCGAGGCGATGGAGTCGATCTCGTCGAAGAAGACGATGGCGGGCGCCTCCTCGCGAGCCCGCTGGAACTTCTGCCGGAGGTTCTCCTCGGAGTCGCCCTTGTACTTCGACATTATCTCCGGACCCGACACGGTGAGGAACGAGGCGTCCACCTCGTTCGCCACCGCCTTCGCGATGAGCGTCTTCCCGGTCCCGGGCGGGCCGTGCAGGAGGACGCCCTTTGGCGGGTCGATGCCGAGGTGGGCGAAGACCTCCGGTTCCGAGAGCGGGAGTTCGATCATCTCTCTGACGAGCTCGAGTTCGCGGTCCAAGCCGCCGATGTCCTCGTAGGTGACGCCCGTCTCGGCGGTCGTCGAGGGGGCCGGCGGGGTGAGCGTCGTCTCCGTCCGCTTCCGCTGTTCGTCGCGCGAGCGGGCGTCGGTCCCCTGTGGAGCCTCGGGAGTGCCGCCGGCCGAGGCCGACGGCTCGCCGTCCCCCTCGCGCATCCGGATGAACACCTTCGTCCTGTCGGTGACGTGGACCGTCCCGTCGGGCTTCGTAGCGTGGACGACGAACGGGGCGTCGCTCAGATGTTCGAGGTGGACCCGGTCGCCCTCGCTGACGGGCCGTCCCCGGAGCCCCCGCTTGACGTGGCGTTCGAGGGCGTCCTCGTCGGTGACGCTGCCGGGCGCGACGACGGTGATGGCGTCGGCGTCGTCGATGTCGACAGTGGAGACGCGGACGGTCTCACCGATTTTCACGCCGGCGTTGGACCGCGTGTCGGCGTCGATCTGGATGCTGCCGGCCGGGAGCGACCCGCGGCCGGGCCACACCCGCGCGACAGTCGTCCGCGCACCCTCGACGAGAACGTCGTCGCCACTCAGGACGCCCAGGCGCTTGCGGGCCGCCTCGGGGAGGCGGGCGATGCCGCGGCCGGCGTCGCGCTTCTCCGCGCCGCGGACGGTCAGTTCGACCGCCGCGTCGTCAGTCATGGGTGGGGTTGGGTCTCGACGGTACTTAGCTTTCTGCGCCGGCAGGGGAGTGGCGCACGTGGTGAGTGGAGGACGGGGGACCGGAGACGTGTCACCGTCCGGTCTCTGCCGGTGTCGACTCCGGAGACACTCCCCGAGTCGCGTCGCGGTGCCGACCCCGGCGACGGCGGGTCTCCGCAGAAATAATTTTGTCAATTGACACCCTACGTCGTGGTATGGTCACGACGACCCGCCGTGAGGACGGGACGTGGTACGAGTGTGAGGACTGCGGGATGCTGTTCGAGTCGGAAGGGGACGCGAAGGCACACGAGGGACACTGCGACACCGACTCGCCGTCGTACCTGCAGTGAGGCGGACGACGGCAGAGAGGCGGACGACGGCAGAGAGCGAGCGCCCGTCGCGCTCCCGTCGACGCGTGACGGTCAGCGGTGTTCGTCGAGCATCGACTCGGCGTGTTCGCGCGAGTTCGCGACCCGCCAGCGGACCTGTGAGCCGTCGCCGTACGCCATCGCCTCCTTGAGCTCGTCCCGGAGCGGTCCGGCGTCGACGCCGAGGGAGTTGCCGTCGGCGTCGCCGAGTTCGTACAGGCCGTAGCGGTCGGGGACCCCTCGGAGCGTCTCCTTCGTGAGCGGCTTCCAGGGCTTGCGGAGGCTCACGCGTCGCCCTCCGTCTCGCGGTCCTCGTCGGTCGTCACGAACTCGTAGGAGTCTTCGCCCCAGTCGTCTTCGACGAAGGCGAACACGCGGCCGCGAGCCACCTCGGGGTCCGCGTCGACCGCGTATCGAAGTTCACCGACGCGGCGGACGACGACGCCCGGGAACAGTTCTTCCTCCTCCCCCTGGTCGAGGATGACACGGCCGACGCCGGTCGATTCGAGGATGTCGTCGTGGGTCTTGAGGTCGTCGACGTACACCAGCACGCCCTCGGAGTCCGTGGGGTCGGTGACGAGGACGTGGAGGTCACGGCCGGGCTGGGTCGTCAGGGTGGTCGACGTCTTCTCGGGGACGCCACGGTAGAGGGTCTTCCGGCCGTCGGTGTACTCTACCTCGACGCCCTCGTCGAGCAACGAGACGGAGAGGGTGCTCGGGGCGACGTCGTTCCGGTGCGGCGCGCTCATGTGTGAGTGGTAGTCACCGGGCGGTAAAGAGGGGCCGGGTTCGGCTCCCGGGTCAGTCGGGCGAACCGTCACACCTAAACGAGGCGTTTACCCACCACAGGGGTATGAAGGGTCGTGCAGTCGCGCTGGGGGCCGGCACCGTGCTGAACGCCCTCGCCACGGGAACCGGGTCGGCGTTCGCGCTCGACGCCGAGACGACGGCGACGGTCGAACTCGACGACTCCGGGGACGTCTCCGGGTCGGTCGCCGGTGCACCCGACGCCGACACCCGACTCGTCGAGCGCTGCGTCGAACTGACCGTCGACCGGTTCGGCTCCGGAGAGCGGGGCGGCCACGTTCGGACCGACAGCGAGGTGCCGATGGCCGCCGGCCTGAAGTCCTCGAGCGCGGCGGCGAACGCGACGGTGCTCGCGACGCTGTCGGCACTCGGCGTCGACGTCGCTGCCGACGCGGACGTGGCTGCGGACGCAGACGCCGGGAACGGCGTGACCCGTCTCGACGCCTGTCGACTCGGCGTCGAGGCCGCCCGCGACGCGGGTGTGACGGTGACGGGCGCGTTCGACGACGCCTCGGCGTCGATGCTCGGGGGCGTCACCTTCACCGACAACACGCGCGACGACCTGCTCTCGCGGGCAGAGCGCGACTGGGACGTCCTCGTCTGGACGCCGCCGGAGCGTGCGTACAGCGCCGACGCCGACGTCTCCCGGTGTGAACGCGTCGCTCCGATGGCGCGACTGGTCGCCGATCTCGTCTCCGAGGACCGGTACGCGGAGGCGATGACGGTCAACGGTCTGGCCTTCTCCGCGGCGCTGGGGTTCCCGACCGACCCGGCCGTCGAGGCGATGCCGCACGCCGCGGGCGTCTCACTCTCCGGCACCGGCCCGAGCGTCGTCGCCGTCGGCGCGCGTGAGGACCTCGAAACCGTCGCCGCTATGTGGGACGAGCGCGACGGGACGACCCGACTGACGACGACGCGAACCGACGGCGCACGGGTTCTCTGACCCCGCTCGCGCCCGGCCCGACGACACCCGACCGCACTCACACGCGACACACCTGCTCACATACTCATGCCCGAGACCAACCCCGAGAACATGGACCTGGACGAACTGCGCACCGAAATCGAGGACATCGACCGCGAAATCGTCGAACTCATCGCACGTCGAACGTACGTGGCCGACACCATCGCCAGCGTGAAGGCCGAACGGGACCTCCCCACCACGGACGAGTCACAGGAAGAGCGCGTGATGGAGCGTGCCGCGGAGAACGCCGAGCGGTTCGAGGTCGACGCCAACCTCGTGAAAGCGGTGTTCCGACTGCTCATCGAACTGAACAAGGCCGAACAGCGGCGGCGTCGGTAGCGACGGCCGCCGGTTCGAAACTCAGGTCCGGTGAGCGTTCGGCCGGTGCCGCCGGGCGGGACGAGTGACTGTGCCGCGCAAAGCCCCCGGCGGTTCTCGCTCCGTCGAGAGAGCAGGACGCGGGAGACCCGTCCACCCGTCCCATCGATGCGCGCCGTTCGCCGTGTGACTGTCGGTGGCTCTCCCGTCTCGCTCCGCGACGACCCGCGCTCTCTGCCGGCCTCGCTGCGAACAGGTCACAGAGCAACCGAGAGTCGCTAGTTTTTCCAATCGGTGCGTCAATCGTCTCGAACTGTCAGATGGTCACCACTCTTACACTCGGTCGCCTCCTCGCCGGACTCGTCCTCCTGCTCGGGAACGGCTACTTCGTCACCATCGAGTTCGCGATGACGCGCGTCCGCCAGTTCACCGAAGACGAGTTCCAGGGCTCTAAGGGGCTCGAACGGGCCTGGGAGATGACGGAACGCCTCGAAGTGTACCTCTCGGGGTGTCAGCTGGGAATCACCATCTGCAGCGTCGGCCTCGGGGTGGCGGCCGAACCTGCCCTCACGGCCGTCCTCAGTCCGGTCCTCTCGGGCCTCGGCGTCGAGGGCCTGCTCGGCGGAGGCGGAGAGGGCGGCCACTCAGCGCTGGCGGCGGTGGCCTCACTCGCCGTCATCAACCTCCTGCACCTCACTATCGGCGAGCAGGCGCCGACGTACCTCGGCATCGAGCGGACCAAGACCATCGCCAAGTACGGCGCGCCCATCCTCTACTGGTGGACGCGAATCCTCTCGCCGGTCATCCGTCTGGCGGACTGGACGGCGAAGGCGCTCCTGTCGGTTCTCGGCGTCGAGATAACTCGGTCGTGGGCCGAGGAGGAAGTCGAGGGGGACGACGGAGCCACGACGCGCGGCGAACTCCTGAGCCGCATGGGCGACGTGTTGACCACGCTGGACGTCCCGCCGGAGCGTCGTCGCGAGGTGATGAACGCCCTCGCCATCGACCAGATTCAGACGGCAGACATCATGGTCCCGTCGGACGACATCGTGGCCATCTCGACCGAATACGACACCGACGAGAACCTCGACATCATCAGGGAGACGCCGCACACCCGGTTCCCGCTCGTGGGGAGGGATCTCGACGACGTGGCCGGTATCGTCTACGTCCCGTCGTTGATGACGCACCTCGACGAAATCGAGGCTGGCGAGCGGACGTTCGCCGAAATCGCGGCGCCGCCCCTGACGGTCCCGCCCGAGTTACCGGTGAGCGAACTCATCGACCGCTTCCAGGCGGAACAGCAGGAACTCGCGTTCGTCGTCGACGACGGAGAGACCGTCGGGCTGGTCACGGCGACGGACGCGTTCGAGGAGATCGCCGGCGAACTGGAAGACCCGCTCGACGAAGACGGGGACGAGGCGTAGGCGGCGCACGGGGCCGGCGGGGTCCTTTTGAGGGTGGAGCCACTCTCGGCGGGCGTGCAGAGCGAGAAGGAGAAGATGCTCGCCGGTGAACTGTACGACGCGAGCGACCCCGAACTCGTCGCCGACCGCGAGGCGGCCCGGGCGCTCACCCGCTGGTACAACGACACCGGCGCGGACCAGCAGGACCGACGGACGACGCTCCTCGGCGAACTGTTCGGGACCGTCGGCGCGGACGTCGCGGTCGAACCGCCCGTCCGCTGTGACTACGGCTACAACGTCCACGTCGACGACGGCTTCTACGCGAACTTCGGCTGCGTCCTCCTCGACGTCTGTCGCATCGACGTCGGGCGGAACTGCCTGCTCGGTCCGGGCGTCCACGTCTACACCGCGACGCACCCGCTCGACGCCGCGACGCGAATCGAGGGCCCCGAGTACGGGGATCCGGTCGAGATCGGCGACGACGTCTGGGTCGGCGGGCGGGCCGTCCTCAACCCCGGCGTCACCGTCGGCGACTGCGCCGTCGTCGCCTCTGGGGCCGTCGTCACCGACGACGTCCCGAGCGACGTCGTCGTGCAGGGCAACCCCGCGACGGTGGTGAAAGACCTCGACTGACTGCCGCGCGTTCGCTCACTCCCACTCGTCGCCGAGGACGCTCGCGACCGCTCCGTCGGAGAGCGCCGGGAACGGGACCGGCGGGTCGGGCGCGGCCGGGTCGGAGAGTCGACGCCGCCACCAGCCCACGTCGTGCCACGCGCCGTGTTTGTAGCCGACGTCGTCGAACAGTCCGACGCGCTCGAAGCCCAGCGACTCGTGGAAGGAGACGCTGGCCGGGTTCGGGAGCGTGACGACCCCGTAGGCGCTCGCGTACCCCTGGTGGTCGAGCAGTCCGAGGAGTGCCTCGTAGAGCAGTCGACCGATTCCCTCGCCCTGCGCTCCCCGGGCGACGTAGACGGAGAGTTCGGCGGTCCACTGGTACGCGTCGCGTTTCCGGAGCGCGCCTGCGTAGGCGTAGCCGACCACCCCGTCCCGCTCGGCGACGAGCCACGGGTACTGCGAGAGCGTCTCCTCGACCGTGGCTTCGAGTTCGCCGACGGAGGGGGGCGTGGTGGCGAACGACACGGCCGTCTCCTCGACGTACGGCGCGTAGATGCGCCGAATCGCTGCGGCGTCGGCCGGTCGCGCCGGGCGGAGTGTCACGTCCATGCCCGGAGCGCGCGACACGGGGAGGTAAGTCCGGTGGTCGGGGATGGAGAGATCACACGATGCGGAGACGTGAGAGCAGATGACGCCCCCGCTCGCCGACGTCGCGTTCCTCGTCCGGTCACCGAACCGCCTGGCGGTCTTGAAGATACTCGCCGACGGGGCACGCGCCCGGGCTGAACTCGTCGAGGGGGCCCCCGTCTCGCGGGTGACGGTCGGACGCATCCGCCACGACTTCGTGGGACGCGAGTGGGTCGTCCGAACCGCGGCCGGGTACGAGACGACGACGCGGTGGCGACTCCTCGCGCGCGAACTGAGTTCGTTGCGGACGCTGCTGCGTGCCCTCGACCGCCTCGACCCGCTCGTCGAGTGGGTCCCCGTCGACGCGCTCGACGTCCCGCTGGAAGCCCGACTCGACGCCCGTCGACTCCGTAGCGCTCACCGACTGAGTGTCGAGCACGGTCACGTCCACCGGCGATGCGACGACCACGACGTTCTCCGAATACAGTCGGGCCGTCGCGCTCTCGACTGTCAACGCGGCACCCTGGTCCGACGCCGTCGACACCGTCAGTCGCGGTAGGCCGCCGCGAGGCCGTCGAGGGCCTCGTGGTGCCGGGTGGGGTGGGGAGCGAGCAGCGGGGAGACGCTCACGTGTCCCTCGACGACGGCCCGGCGGTCGGTCCCCTCGGGGTCGGGCAGGTCGTTCGCCCGCATCCGCTCCCACACCCGGTCGTGGAGCGTGAACCGGTCGTCCCCGTCCAGCCGAGCGGTCATGTCGTACATCGTCGAGGGCTCGGTGATGCGCAGTTCGGCGTCCTCGGCAGCGTCCAGCGGGGCGTTGACGTTCAGATACTCGGCCTCGTCGAAGACGCCCGCGCCGACGGCGTGCTCGACCAGATACGTCGCGGCGTCGGTCGCGGGACGGAAGTCCTCGGGGTCGGTCGCGAGTTCTTCCCACGGCGCGTCGCCACCGGGGACGTACAGCGAGACGGCGATGGCCGGCACGTCGAAGAAGGCCGCCTCCACCGCCGCCGACACCGTCCCGGACCGACCGAGGACGTACGCGCCGAGGTTGGCCCCCTTGTTACAGCCCGCGACGACCATGTCGACGTCGGGGCAGAGCGACTCCAGTCCGACGACCGTACAGTCTGCGGGCGTCCCGTGGACGGCGTACCCGAGGGAGTGCTCCTCGACGAGCACGTTCGTCGACATCTGTCGACCGACGGCGCTCTTGTCCTCCGCGGGCGCCACCGCGGTCACGTCCGCGACCGACGACAGCGCGTCGTACAGCGCCCGGAAGCCGACGCTGTCGATGCCGTCGTCGTTCGTCAGGAGGATGTCCATACCCCACACATCGATGGGCCGAGCAAAAACGCACCGCTTGTGCGACCCCGCGCCTAGGTCTCGATGTCCCGGTAGAACGCCCGAACCTCGACGCGTTTGTCGTCGGCGGCCGTCCGGAGCGCCGCGACGACGCCCGAGAAGCCCCGGGCCCGCGAGGGGATCCGCCCCCCGGCGTCTCTGAGCGCTTTCTCACCCCTGGAGAACGCCGTCTCGGCGTCCCGGCCCAGGTCGGCGGCGGCGTACGGCGCCCCGCTCTGCCGGCGGCCGCGCGCCCGTGCGAATAGGCGGACCCCCTCGACCACCATCGCGAGGGCTTCGACGACGTCCGCCAGGACGTCTACCTCGGCGTCGAACTGGTCGCGCTTGGCCAGATACGCCTCCCGTGAGAGCGCGTCGACGACGGTCACCGAGCGTTCGTACCGGACGTTCGAGAGGTCGGTCACCGTCCCTTCGGCCCGCGCCTGTCGGGCGTTCGCCCGGTCGGCGAGCGAGCGAGCGCTCTCGGGGTCGACGAAGTCGATGGCGGTGACGACCCCTTCGAGGTCGTCGTGCGCCTCGATGAGGAGAACCTGCGCGTCGATGCTGAGTCGGAGGAACTCCTCGACGCGGCCGAGGCGAGCGATCTCTTCTTCGGCCTCGGCCGGCAGTCCCTGCCTGTCGGCCGCCTCGTACGCCCGGCGGGCACGGTAGAGGTAGTCGACGATGGCGGCGGGGGCGAACGTATCGGTGGCGGCCGTGACGCCGGTGAGCGAGTCCCCCCGCCCGGCGTCGACGTAGACTTCGACGGCGCGTGAGAGCTGTTCGCGCGATAGCGCGAGGAGGTCCGACACGCTCATCCGGCGAAGCTCCGCGTTCGTCGGCGTCTCCTCTCCGGAGGGAGCGTCCGCCGACCCCCCGTCCTGTCCGGGGGTGCCTGACTCCGGGACTGCAGTCTCGGCCGAACCGCCGGAGGTAGCGCCGCCGGAGTCGTCCGACCCTCCCGACCCGGACCCACCGCCTAGCGGGTTCCCGACGAGGCCAGTACAGCCGGAGAGTCCGGCGACGGCGACGAGGAGCGCGCGCCGGTGCATACCCGCTCTGCTCGCCGGGTATGGTTAATCCTGTCGGCGAGCGTATCTATGTTGATAACTGCAGACGGACCGTCGTGGCGGGCCGTTAGTGCGGTGACGAGCGATATGTCCTCGTGAGTCGCAACGGTGAGATTCGGTGGCCGGTCGCCGGCGGTCGGGGTCGATGGTCACCACGCTCGCCGGGGAGGCGGGTCGACCGCGGTCAGCCGAGGAAGTCGACGACAGTCGTGTCGTCGACGACGAGGTTGTATGCCTCCTCGTCGTCGTTCCAGAGCGCGAGGGCCTGCTCCAGTCGGAGGACCGCACCGTAGGGGGCCCCCTCGAGGGTCTCGTTGAGCGACGTCCGGCGGGTGAGGACGCCGAACACGCCCGTCCCCTCGCTCCCGTCGCCGAGTTTGAACAGCGGGTTGGCGTCGGCGTCGTCGGTCAGGTCGTGACTCAGTTTGACCGCGAGGAGGTCGATGCGCTCGGTGACGTGGCGGTCGAGTTCGCCCATCTTCGCGTGTCGCTTCGGGTTCGCCCGGACGTCGCTCCGCCGGACCCCGTCGGGGCGCAGGACAGCGTAGGCGAACTGGACCGTCGTGTTGACGAACGCGTCGGGGTCGTCGGCGTCGGCCGCGAGCCGCGACTGGAACGGCGGGACCGCGACGTCGGGGCGGACGTCGAACGACCAGCCACGGTCCCCCGGTTCGGCGTCCGGCCACAGCCGGAGCGTCGGGGCGTACACCGTCGCGCCCGTCCGGGCGACCACCGCACGCTCCACCTCTCGAAGCGTCGTCGCCGTGTTGAGGTCCGCTGGCTCGAGCGCCACGACGGTGCCGTCGTCGGCGAGCGCCGGGAGCGACGACGCGACGACCGAGACGGGGTCGTCCAGTTCGCTCAGCACGTTCGAGAACAGGAGGAGGTCGAACGGCGTCTCGCCGGCGAGTTCGTCCAGGTCGAGTGCTTCGACCCGCGACCGGTGGACGGTCGGGTGGAAGTTCCGGCCCGTCTCCGCGAGGAGGTGTTCGAGGACGTCGGCGGCGGCGCTCGGTTCGACGGCGTGGTAGTCGACCAGCGCGTCGTCGGGCAGGAAGTCGTGGAGGCCGAGCGCCGGGCCGCCGGTGCCCGCGCCGACGTCGAGGACGCGAAGCGGCGTCGACAGCAGGTCACGCTCGGTCAGGGTGTCGAGGACGTAGCCGACGCTGGCGTAGTAGTCGGGGAGGTGGTAGAGGCCGTACGCGTCCGCCACCCCCTCGTCGTACTCGACCGGATGCTGGCGGTAGTAGCGCTCCTTCAGCCGACGGACCGTCTCGCGCAGTCGCGCCCCGGACTCGCCCTCGTGCCAGCCGAGCCCGTACCGCTCGACGAGGTGGTTCTCGAAGGCGTCCGCGTAGCGGGTGGGGAAGGCGTCGGGCGCCCAGCCGCCCTCGACGACCCGTTCGGGGGCTGGGACGAACGTCCCGTCCGTCCGCTCGACGAGGCCAAGATCGACCGCCTCCTCCCGGAGGACCTGTCTGACGACAGCCGGGTGGGGGCTCCCTTCGACGTACTCGTGTATCTCGTCGGGGTCGACGGGGCGGACGTTCCGAAGGTACTTCGCGTTCGACCGGATGCCCTCGCGGTCGGTCATCGCTCCGCACCCCACCCGTCGTCCGGGCTGGTGTCTCCCGGACCGGTGTCGTCGTCCACGTCGCGGGTGCCACCGTCCCCGTTCGGTGCACTCGCCTCGCGGTACAGTTCGTCGAACGCGTCACCGTCGGCGGCCGCGACGCGGGCGGCCGCCTCGGCGACGCGTTCCGCCCCCTCGAACGTCTCCTGGATTTCGCGGTAGACGCGCGGCTTCCCGCCGGTGACCATCTCGACGGCCTCCTCGAGGGCGGCCGACACCGGCGTGTGGAACTCCGGTCGGACGTCGCCCGCGGCGAGCGCGTACGCGAGGACGGCCGCGTGGGCGCTCGACTGGACCGTCTCCATCGCCCGGTCGTGTTCGTCGGGAGTGGTCTCGAACACCGTGTTACCCGCCGCCTCGAGGGCGGCACGGATCCGGTCGGTCGCCGGCCCCGGCGCGTCGACGACGCTCGCGACGGTTCCCGGCGCGTTCGACGGGGCGAACAGGGGGTGGAGGCTGACCCGTTCGCCGTCGGGGAGGGCGCGTCGCATCGCGCCCACCGGCGCGGCCATCACGCCCGAGACGTCGACGATACCCTCTCGCGCACGCCGCGCCTGCTGGTCGATGCTCGCCTCGACGGCCGAGATGGGGACGGCCACGCAGACGACGTCGTATCGCTCGTCGCCGTCGACCGGCACGTGTCGGGCGTCGAGGGCCGCCGCCGCGTCGGCCGCGGCTGTCGGGTCCGCGTCGGCGAACGCGACGTCGGCGTCACCCGTGTGTTCCCCGACGGTGTCGGCGAACCACCGACCCATCGACCCCGCGCCGACGACGAGCAGTCTCATCGCTCCACCGTAACTCGGGCCGTCGCAAAAGGCTTCGGAACCGTCCGCCGCCGGGCGCGCCGGGCCTCATGCCACCGGCGTGAGCCTGACCCGCGGCCACGGGACGGGTTCCTCGTCGTGACCGGTGAGCGTCCCGTCGAGTGATACCGTCTCGGTGGCAACCGGGTCCGCGAACCTGACTGTGAACAGTGGCGTCGCCGCCTCGACGTCCGTCCCGTGTCCGTCGACGTCGACTGCGCGGGCGCGAACCACGCCGCTCCCCTCGTCGAACGTCTCGAACAGTCGCGTCAGGAGGCCAGGGTCGACCGCTTCGACGGCGGTGTCACCCCGCACCGTGAGTTCGTACCGCCGGACGCCCGCCGGCGGGTCCTGCACGACGACGGCGACGGCGTCGGAGCGCGTCACGTCCACGTCCTCTCCGCCGCCGTCACCGCGGTACGCCTCGTCCGTGGGGTCGGCATCCGCAGTCGGTTCGCGGAACAGTCGAGCGAGTCGGTCCACCAGAGACACGTCTGGTGGGAGGGCCGGGAGCGAGAAGAGGATATCGGCCGTCGATTCGGACCGCCAGTTCGTCTCCAGATGTCGAGACGTTCGTCCCGCTTCGACTCCTCGTCAGACGAGTGGCAGACGGTGAGAATCTTTCCTGATAATCAGGGGCGATGAGTTATACCGGCAGCAGGCGTGCTGACGGGACGATGAAGTTTCCACGGGTCTCGGGTTCGAATCTCGACGGGAATCACCTCCCGCTTCCCGGCTGGTTCGACGGAGACCCGACCCTACTCCTCATCTCTTTCCAGTGGCAACAACGGTCTCTCGTCGACCCCTGGTGTTCGGTCGCCGACCAGCTCGCGGCGCGGTACGACGACTTCGAGTACTACGAGTTGCTCGTCGTCGACTGGCGGAGTCGGATGCTCATCGGCCGGACGCGCCGGGCTGACCTGCTCACCACCGACCAGCACGACCGGATGGTCGTCCTCCGGGTGAACAAGCGGCAGTTCCGTCAGTCGCTCGGCCTCCTCGGCGAGGACACCGTCTACGCGCTCTTGCTCGACGACGACTACGTGGTCCGCCAGGCCGCCGGCTTCCCCGTCTCCTCGACAATCGACGGACTCCGGACGTTGCTCGAAGAGTGGGAAGACGCCCGCCCGCCGACGGGCGTCGAGGCCGGTCAGACGACGAACTCGACGGGGTAGTCGGTCAGGTTCTCGTAGCCCGACTCCGTGACGACGACGAGGTCCTCGATGCGAACGCCTCCCACAGCGGGGTCGTACAGGCCGGGTTCGATGGTGACCACGTGGCCCGGCCGTAGCTCCTCGCCGTCGGGACTCACGCGCGGCCGTTCGTGGACGTCGAGGCCGACGCCGTGGCCCGTCGAGTGGATGAACCCCACCTCCGTCTCCGGGTCGGACCGGAGCGTGGGGTAGCCGGCGTCCTCGTACACGTCGCAGACCGCGTCGTGTACGTCGGCGCCGGTCACGCCGGGGCCGAGCGCCGCGAGTGCGGCCTCGCGCGCCTCGTCGGTCACGTCGAAGCGCCGCCGCAACTCCGCGGACGGGTCGCCCTTGACGAACGTCCGGGTCATGTCCGCGTGGTACTTCGTCTCTTTCGAGCGAGGGAAGATGTCGACGATGATGGCCTCGTCGGCCCGGAGCGGACCGCTCCCTCTGTCGTGGGGGTCGGCGGCGTCGGCGCCGCAGGCGACGATGGTCTCGTCGAGGCCACAGCCGTGACGGAGGAGCGTCACCTCGATCTCCTCTTTCACTCGTTCCGACGTCAGGACCGCGCCCTCGTGGTGGAGGACCCCACCTTCGACCGTCGCCTCCCGCAGCAGGTCCTCGGCGGCAGCCATCGCCGCCTCGTTCGCCCGCTGTGCGTCGCGGACGTGTTCGACTTCCTCGTCCGACTTCGTCGCCCGGATGCCCGTCACGACGTCGGTGCGGTCGGCCGTCACGTCGACGCCCGTCTCGCGGAGCGCGTCGCCCACTCCCAGCGGGAAGTCCGCGGGGACGGCGACGCTCCCGACGGCGTGGTCGGCTAGGAACGTCGCCACGGTCCGTGCCCGGCCCGCGACGGGCCCGTGGTCGGTGACGTTGTCGCGGTGGTCGTAGTCGACGAGGCGGGCCACCGAGGCGACGCCGTCGACCTTCGTCGCACGGCCGTACTCGAGACTCGACACGAGGAGGTGGAGGCCGCTGCCGTCGGTTCCGCCGTCGTTCGCTCCGTCGTTCCCGTCGGCAACGTCCTCGGGGACGTACAGCGTGACGAACGGGTCCGGCGCGTCGAAGCCCGACAGGTACCGCTGGTTCGAGTCGGTCCCGTCGGCGTCGACGAGGTAGCCGTCCGCGCCGGCGTCTGCGAGACAGTCGTCGAGGGCGCTGAGGTCGCGGGTCATAGCCCCCGGTTGGTGAGCGAGGGCAAAACGGTTGTCCCACCGCCCGCGCGCTCATTCCCGGTCGGGGAACTCGCCTTTCACCACGGACACCAGACAGTCGAACTCCTCACCGAGGTGGACCAGCAGATCGTCGAGCGTGACGATGCCGACCAGAGCGCCGTCGCGCATGATGGGGACGCGTCGAACCCCCTGTTCGCGCATCTGCCGGGCGACGGCCGCCACCTCGGCGTCGGGCGTCACCGAGAAGACGTTCGTCGAGAGGATGTCGTTGGCGATGCACTCGTCGGGGTGACGGCCCTCCGCGAGTCCCGAGACGACGACGTCGCGGTCGGTGAGCAGACCGGCGACGGTCCCCTTCCCGTCGACGACGACGACGCTCCCCACTCGCTCGTCCCGCATGACGCGTGCGACCTCTGTGAGGGTCGCCTCGAGGTCGACGGTGACGACGTCGCTGCGTGCGAGGTCTTCGATGACCATACCCGGGAGTACGTCGACGAGTGGTAAATCGCTGTGGTCGGGACCACCGGTCGACGACACGACGCTCACGACTCGCCGGGTTCCGGTAGCCTTTCGTCGCCGCTCTCCGACGCCCGCGTATGGACGTCTCTATCACCCACTCGGCCGTCGCGGGTGACGCGCGGGCCCCACCGTCGAAGAGCTACACGCACCGAGCCATCCTCGCCGCCGGCTACAGCGAGGCGGCCGCCGTCGCGGACGCGCTGGTCAGCGCGGACACGCGGGCGACGATGCGCGCCGTCAGGGCGTTCGGCGGGGCGGTCGAGCGCGCGGGGTCGACTGTCGACGTCACGGGCTTCGGCGGTCGACCCGAGACGCCGGACGACGTCGTCGACTGCGCCAACTCGGGGACGACGATGCGTCTCGTCACGGGGTGTGCGTCCCTGGGAACGGGACTCACCGTGCTGACGGGCGACGACTCGCTCCGGTCGCGACCACACGGCCCGCTCCTCGGCGCCATCACACAACTCGACGGCCGCGCGGAGAGCACGCGCGGGAACGGGCAGGCGCCGCTCGTCGTCGGCGGGAACGTCGCCGGCGGTGCGGTGTCGATCCCGGGCGACGTCTCCTCGCAGTTCATCACCGCCCTGCTGATGGCCGGTGCGGTCACGGAGTCCGGCATCGACGTCGAACTCGAGACGGCACTCAAGTCCGCGCCGTACGTCGACATCACCATCGAGGTGCTCGCTGACTTCGGCGTCGAAGTCGAGCGGACCGACGCCGGGTTCTCCGTCCCGGGTGGGCAGTCCTACGAGGCCGAGGGCGGGACCTACCACGTTCCGGGCGATTTCTCGTCGATGTCGTACCTCCTCGCGGCGGGCGCCGTCGCCGGCGACGAGGGGGTGACCGTCCACGGGGCGCGACCGAGCGCACAGGGCGACTCGGCCATCGTCTCCATCCTTGAGCGGATGGGGGCCGACGTCGACTGGGACCGCGAGGAGGGGACCATCGACGTCTCGCGGACGCCGCTGTCGGGCGTCGAAGTCGACGTCGGCGACACCCCTGACCTCCTCCCCACTATCGCGACGCTGGGCGCCGTCGCCGACGGCGACACGCGCATCGTCAACTGCGAACACGTCCGGTACAAGGAGACCGACCGGGTGAGCGCGATGGCCGAGGAACTCGGCGAGATGGGCGCCTCGGTCACGGAGGAGCACGACAGCCTCACCATTCACGGCTCCGACACGGACCTCGTCGGTGCCGAGGTGGACGGCAGGCACGACCACCGGATCGTGATGTCGCTGGCCGTCGCGGGTCTCGTCGCCGAGGGGACGACGACCATCCGCGGCGGGGAGCACGTCGACGTCTCCTTCCCCGGGTTCTTCGACGTCCTCGACGGCCTCGGCGCGACCGTCGAGCGGGACTGAACGACCCGGAAGCCGCGTACCGAGCACATCGCCGGTATCGACTGTACGACCGACGGCTACGACTCGTCGCGCCACACCCCGGTTCGTCCGGCCGCCGTCCGGCGTGCGATGGCGTCGACCCACCACACCTTGAGGGTCATCGCGACCAGACACACGCCGACCGTCGCGACCGGCCGCTGCCTCCAGGCGGCCCACAGCGCCAGCAGCGTCGCCGGCACGTTGAGGAGGTTCAGGACGTTCGGGTAGTCGAGTCCCATCGTCCCGCGTCCCTCGCCGAGCCACTCGCGTTCGGCGAGGACCACACGGGAGAGCCACGAGTTCGTCCGCTCCGGTGGGGGGAAGGCGACGGGGTTGACGACGGCGAACCCCAGCGTGGCGAGGAGGAGTCGCCCGTCGCGGGTGTACACCGCGTACAGCAGGGCTGGCATCGTCAGGAAGCGGGATCCCGCGCTCCAGGGGTTGGCGTGGCGTTCCCAGAAACGGGTCTGCAGACGGCTCCGGAGGGAGGGGCTGTCGGGGACCATACGGTCGTGTCACCCCCTCGTACGAAGGCTATTCCGGTCGGGAGCCGGGCCGGCAAGGTGGGCGCGTTCCGCACCGTTGAAATGCCCACCCTTCCCACACCCACGTAATGAACGGAAACCGATTCGGTCGTCTCTTCCAGGTGACGACCTACGGCGAGTCCCACGGGGAGGCGATGGGCGTCACCGTCTCCGGCTGCCCGGCGGGGCTGGAACTCTCCGAGGAGGACATCCAGCGCGAACTCGACCGGCGCAAACCGGGGCAGTCGATGATCACCACGTCCCGGGGGGAGCCGGACGAGGTGGTCATCAACTCCGGCCTCCAAGACGGCTACACGACCGGGACGCCCATCGGGATGGTCATTCAGAACAAGGACGCCCGGTCGGGCAAGTACGAGCCGTACGTGACGGCCCCGCGGCCGAGTCACGGCGACTTCACCTACTCCGCGAAGTTCGGGACCCGGAACTGGGGCGGCGGCGGCCGGTCCTCGGCCCGGGAGACGGTCAACTGGGTCGCCGCGGGCGCCATCGCGGGGAAGATTCTCGACTGGCACGGTATCGAGGTGAAGGCGCACGTCAACCAGATCGGTGACGTCGAGGCGCCGCCCGTCACGTTCGAGGAGATGCTCGAACACACCGAGGAGAACGAGGTACGGTGTGCCCACCCCGAGACGGCCGAGGAGATGCGCGAGCGCATCGACCAGTACCAGAAGGAGGGCGACTCCATCGGCGGCTCGATCTACTTCGAGGCACGCGGCGTGCCCCGGGGGCTGGGTGCACCGCGGTTCGACTCGTTCCCCGCTCGCCTCGGACAGGCGATGTTCTCCATCCCGGCGACGACGAGCGTCGAGTACGGCCTCGGGAAGGAGGCCCGCGAGTGGACCGGGAGCGACCGGAACGAGGACTGGGAGTTCGACGAGAGCGGTGACCCGGTCCCGGAAGGGAACAAACACGGTGGTCTCCAGGGCGGCATCACGACGGGACAGCCAATCTACGGCGAGGCGACGTGGCACGCGCCGACGTCCATCCCGAAGACGCAGAAGACGGTCGACTGGGAGACCGGCGAGGAGAAGGAGATTCAGGTCGTCGGCCGGCACGACCCGGTCCTGCCGCCGCGGGCGGTTCCGGTCGTCGAGGCGATGCTCTCGCTCACTATCCTCGACTTCATGCTTTTGGGCGGACGAATCAACCCCGACAGGCTGGACGGCGAGGCGGGCGCGTACGACACCGACTATCATCCCTCGTCGCCTGACAGTTCGTAGCGCCAGCCAGTCAGTCGCCGACACTAGCTTCGACTATCGAAGCTTCGGAGGCTCCCGATTCTGTCCCTTTTCGACGTAATAGGCATACAATATAAGGTCTATCATCATCTTTCCTTGTCAATCCATAGCAAAGTCTTTAATCGATACATCGTCTACACCTTGGGTAGAGGCCTACGGGGCCGTGACCACAATATGACTGACGA
>NZ_JBEPXO010000064.1:0-23355 GCF_041641895.1 Salinigranum sp.
CCGGGGATGAGTGCCCTGACCGGGTAGCCGTGGCCTCGCGGGAGTGGCCGACCGTTCATCCGGTAGGCGACGAAGCCGTTCCGCAGCGCCGCCATCGGGAACTCCTCGTAGTAGTCGTCGGCGGCGCGGAGCATCACGCAGCACTCGTCGGGCAGGTCGGGGAGGAGTTCGGCGATGGGCACGCCGGTCCACAGCGCGGTGTCGATCTTCTTCCCGTTGAGTCCGTCGCCGACACACTGCAGGGTGACGAAGCGGTGCTGGGCGGGAAGTTCCGTGAGCCGGTCGTAGTCGAACGTCCGTTCCTCGTCGACTGCGCCGGTGAGGCGGAGCGACCACTCGTCGACCGAGAGGTCGGGGTCGACGCTGTTGATGTCGACCTGGTAGAAGTCCCGCGAGACGAGCGGGTCGAGGTCGGGAAGGTCGAGCGTCCGCACCGACGCCGTCGCCAGCAGGTCGTCGACGACGGTGTCGCCCGCGTCGCTCCCCTCCTCGCTCGCCCCGGCAGCGGCACCGCCCGAGGTGTCGGCGAGCGACGGCCGCGTCCCGAGGAACGCGCCGGCACCCGTGACGGCGGTGGCCGCTACGAGAGAGCGGAGGAACCCGCGGCGGTCGGGGGGCGAGTCGGCCGGGGGCGAGCCGACGCGGTGGGTCGACAGCGAGACGACGCCGGCACCGACCGCCGCACCGACCGCCGAGAGCGGGCCACCGGTGAGGGCGGCGGTGCCGCCACCCACGGCGAGCGCCGTGAGGGCGTGCGTGACGAGTGGGTCCGCGCTGGTGCCGCGGGCGACGGCCCGACTGCCGACGGTGACGGCGGCGACGGCGAGGACGCAGAGGACGAGCGCGAGCGCGAACCCGAGCGACTGGCCGAGGTTCCCGAGCGTCAGGATGGCCCACGTGACGACGGCGTCGGGCGTCAGTGCCGTCACCCACTCGGCGACGGGCGCGGCGAGGAACGTCGGGCGGGCTCCGACGGCGGCGTACGACCCGGCGACGGCGCCGATGCCGACTGTGAGCGCGACGGCCGCCTCGAGTGCTCGGCTCGGGGACGGTGTCGACGGCGTCGAGTTCGACTCCATATCCGGAGGTAGGCGCACACCGTCATATTCGTTGGCCGAACTCACCTCACACTCTCTTCCAAATCGGTACCAACTTCGGGCGACTGCGGCCGAGAGAAAGGGTCTTTGCCCGGCGGTCCGCCACCTGACGTATGGACGAACCGATCAGGGGCCGCCCCTGTCCACTCTGTGGGGCCTCGATGGACCACCGTCACTGCAAGTACGTCTGTCCTGAGCACGGCGTCGTCTACGACTGCAGCGACACGTTCTGGTGAGTCGCCCGGTCGGTCACGAGCGACGGCAGAAATCGCGTGACGAGCGCCGGAAAGCGCGGACCTCGAACGGCCTCAAGCGTTATATTACGAGAGTCCTTAGGCGTATCCAATACGATGACTTGCTGCCCGCGGAGTCACCGACTAACTACTCGCTCCTCTCCTCGCATACAATGGTAAACACACGACAGGTCGAACAGAGCAAACGTATCCAACAGCGGACAGGGAAGACGTTCCACCTCGCGACGCGCCTCCTCCCGGAGCGGGTCAGACACGCCACGTACGTGCTGTACGCGTTCTTCCGGGTCGCCGACGAGGTGGTCGACACGGCCGACCCTGCGCCACCCGAGAAGCAACGCGAAGAGCTCGAACGGCTACGAGCGGAGGCGCTCGGCCGGGGGGAGCCGACGGACCCGGTGCTGGCCGCGTTCAGCGAGGTGCGCGAACGGAACGACATCGACGACGAGGACGTCGAGGTGTTCGTCGACGCGATGCTCGCCGACATCGAGAAGAGTCGGTACGAGACGTACGACGAACTGGAGGCGTACATGGACGGGTCCGCCGCCGCCGTCGGGCGGATGATGACCGCCGTGATGGACCCCGCCGAGCGCGACCGGGCACTCCCGCACGCGACGGCACTCGGCGAGGCGTTCCAGATGTCGAACTTCCTCCGCGACGTCCGCGAGGACGTCGTCGAGCGTGACCGGGTCTACCTCCCACAGGAGACGCTCCGTCGCCACGACGTGAGCGAGGCGGAGGTGAAGAACTTCGAGTTCTCCGAGCGGTTCCGCGCCGTCATGGAGGACGAAATCGACCGGACCGAGGAACTCTACCGGGAGGGAGTAGCGGGCATCAAGTACCTCCCCGAGGACTGCCAGTTCGCCGTCCTCCTCGCGGCGGTGCTGTACGCCGACCACCACCGCGCCATCCGCCAGGTCGACTACGACGTCCTGTCGACGACTCCCTCGCTGTCGACGTCGCGGAAGCTGTGGCTCCTCGCGCGGACCCGACTGGCGTGGGTGCGCTCGCACGACCCCGAGACGGTGTTCCGCCGGGTGAGCGTCGTTCCGTACCCCGCCACCCACGCCGCGCACGAACCGGACAGACACCCCAGACAGGGCCGCGGACACCGCTTCGCGGCGTGGGTCCGGAACCTCATCTGACCGGGCCGGGCCCGGCCGCCCGGACCACACACGCCTGTGACCACGACAGCGACGACGACCACGACCACCGACAGGTGACCCCGTTCGGCTACTCCGCTCCGTTCACGTTCGGGTTCACGTCCCCGTCCGCTCCGTCCGCGTCTGCCGCGGGCACGACGTCGACGCCGCGGAACTCGAACCGCGCCCCCTCGTGACGACCGGCCGTGACCGAGACGTCCCAGCCGTGTGCCGACGCGATGGTGTCGACGACGTGGAGGCCGATGCCCGTCCCGTCGTGATCGGAGGAAGTCCCCAACTCGAACACTGACTCGGCGTCGTCCGCGGCGATTCCGGGCCCGTCGTCCTCGACGACGAAGCCGACGGCGCTCCCGCCGCTGTCGTCCTCGCCGTCGGTGAGCGGGGCGACCCACACCCGAGCGTCGGGACCAGCGTGGTCGGCGACGTTCCGGAAGAGGTTCTCGAACAGCGACCGGACGCGGACTTCACTCCCAAGGACCGTCGGGAGGTCGGGGTGGACGGCGACTCCGTCTGCCGGGAGGGGGCTCGTCTCCAGCGCCGCGGCGGCGACCACCGACAGGTCGACGGGGTCCGGGTCCGCCACGCGTCCCCCCTCGCGGGCGAGGCCGAGCAGGTCAGACGTCAGTTCCGACATCCGCTGGAGCGCACGGTCGACGCGCTCGAGCGACGACTCGTCGCCCGTCCGCCGGTAGAGTTCGAGGCTCCCGCTGGCGACGCTGAGCGGGGTCTGGAGGTCGTGCGAGACCGTCGCGGCGAACCGCTCGAGGCGCTCGTTCTGGGCAGTGATTCGCCCCTCACGCCGGCGGCGCTCGGTGACGTCCCGGACGGCGACGACGACGGCGTCGGACGACGCCGGCTGACGGGCGGTGCGGACGAACGCCAGCCAGCGACGGTCCCCTTCGTCTGCACTCCGGGCACGGGCCTCGACGCTCCGCGGGGCGTCGGCCGCTGTCGACGCCGAGGCTGGCGCCGACAGTAACTGTTCGACCGCGTCGGCGTCGGCCTCGTGGACAGAGCGCACGAGCGGTTCGCCCACCAGCGTCTCGGGAGCGACCCCGAGAAGCCGTTCGGACGCCGCGTTGGCGTACGTGACACGCCCGTCCGGATCGACGAGAACGACGAGGTCTGACACCCCGTCCAGTACCGACCGATACCCCACATCCGGCTCTGCGTCCCCCTCTCCCTCGATCATGACATCTACATTCGATAGACAGTCTATATAACATTCACGATTGACTGGATGTTCGACTGTCACCAGAACCGGTCGAGTCGCGGCCGGGGGACCCGGAGGAGGCGGGAGTCGAAGCGGTCGGTCCGGACGAGGCCGGCCCCGAAGGCGGCGGCGACGCCGACGGCGGCCCAGTTGCCGAACCAGGCGTTGATGCCCCCCCAGAGGATGACGAAGCTCACCAGGTCGTCGAGCATGAACTCCGTGTACAGGAGTCGCTCCAGGAGGGCCCGGCGGGAGAAGGCGACGTCGAGTGCGACGACGGCGACAGTCGCCGAGAGCACCCACCCCGCGTAGTTCGACAGGGGGACGCCGTAGTAGACGCCACCGTCGGGGTAGACCCAGAAGCCGAGTGCGACGGCCCCCGGGTCGAGGACGAGGTCCATCGCCAGTACGGCGGCGATGACGCTGACGAGGCGGACCGGCCGTGACGCCGCCCGCTCCCCGAGGAGGAGCGAGACGAGGAGGTACGCGTTCATCACGAGCGGGATGAAGAACACCGGGAGCCCCAGTGGGACGCCGAGCAGGGTGGGGCCGAGGTCGACGCCGTAGAAGAACTCGCCGTACGGGACCCCCGTGTGGACGCCGAGGAACTCGATGCCGTACGAGTACGCGACGAGCGCGCTCAGTGCGAGCACCGCCTTCCGGTCGACGAGCGGGAGCACGCCGACGACGAGCGGCGACCGCATGACGAGCGTGCCGAACAGGATGAGGAACGGGTTGAACGCCAGCGGCGGCGGGAGGAGTCCCACCGCGCTGGCGACGAGGAGCACCGCCCCGTTCAGCGGGAAGAACACGGAGATGGTGAAGCGGTTCTCCCGGACGAGGCGTTCCAGTCGTGCCTCGACGGCGCGCCTATCCATACAGGAGTCTCCAGAGCAGGCCGAGAGTGAGGACCATCCCGACCAGCGTGTTCAGCGCGGGGTACCACCAGTACGCACGCTCCGTCGGCACCTCCGACCAGTAGAGCACGAAGACGACCACCGGGTACGCGAGGAGCAACAGCGAGACCCGGGCGTCGACGACCGAGAAGGCGACGGCGGCAGCGAGCCAGGCCGACCCGCAGTACGCGTAGGTCCGCTCCTCGCCGAGGACCGTCGCCGTCGTGCTGATGCCGGCCTCGCGGTCCGGTTCGATGTCCGGAATCGCGGAGAAGGTGTGCATCCCCATCGTCCAGAGCCACGCGCCGACGAGCGCCGGCAGCGGCGGGTGCGTCCCCGACAGCGCGGCGAAGGCGGCGGCTCCAGGGAGGATGTACAGCCCGTTCGACAGCGAGTCGAGGAACGGCGTCGTCTTGAACCGCAGGGGGGGCGCGCTGTACTCGACGGCGAGGAGGAAGAAGCCGGCGAGGTACGGCCAGGCCACAGCAGGCGAGACGGCGCCGAGGAGCAGTCCGAGCGCCCCGGAGACGAAGATGGTGGCGACGACCATGCGCCCGCCCTGCCAGCGTGCCTCTCTCCCCTCTTTCTTGGGGTTCTCCGCGTCGACGTCGGCGTCGAAGACGTCGTTGACGCCGTAGAGGAAGAGGTTCGCCGGGACGAGGAAGTACGCGAAGAACGCCACGGCGAGCGGGGCGAACAGTTCGGGCGGCGCGCGGGCGGCGGCGGTGACCCCGACGATGACCGGTCCCGCGAGGTAGAGCCAGAAACGCGGTCGGGAGAGCGTCAGGAGGTACCGGAGACGTCCCTCCTGCCCGCTCTCGCCCCCGTTCACCGCGTGGCTCGTCCCCGCGCGGCCGTCGTCTGTAGTCGTGTCCATCCCGTCACTCACCGATTGTCTCGGCCATACGTTCTGCCGTGAGCTGTCCGCTGATGAGACACATCGGGACGCCGATTCCGGGCTGCGTGAACGACCCCGTGAAGAACAGCCCATCCATCTTCTGGGAGGCGTTCGGCGGGCGGAAGATGGCGGTCTGTCGGAGGGTGTGCGCGAGACCGAGCGCGGTCCCCTTCGTCGCGTTGTACCGGGCGGCGAAGTCGGAGACACAGAACGACTCCTCGACGACGATTCGGTCCCGGAGGTCGACGCCGGTGTTGTCGGCGATGTCGTCGAGGACGCGGTCCCGGTACGCCCGTCTGAGCGCAGGGGTGTCTTCGAGGCCGGCGGCGACGGGAACGAGGACGAAGAGGTTCGAGTGGCCGTCGGGTGCGACGTCGTCGTCGGTCTCCGAGGGCACACAGAGGTAGTACGCGGGGTCGTCGGGCCACGCGGGGTCTTCGAAAATCTTCTCGAAGTGTTCGTCCCAGTCGGTCGGGAGGACGAGCGTGTGGTGTGCGAGCGGGTCGACGTCCCCCTCGACGCCGAGGTAGAGCAGGAAGGCGGAGGGGGCGTAGGTCCGCGACTCCCAGTAGGCGTCGGAGTACTGCCGTTTCTCCGGCGGCAGGAGCTCCTGTTCGGTGTGGGCGTAGTCGGCGTCACTCACGACGTAGTCCGCGAGGAACTCCCCGTTCGCGGTGCGGACGACGAACGCCCCCGACCGCCCCCGAATCTCCTCGACGGGCGTCCCCGTGTGGAAGTCGACGCCGAGTTCCTCGGCCATCGCGACGATGCCGTCGACGACCCCGCCCAGTCCGCCGTCGGGGTAGTAGACGCCGAGGTTGAAGTCGACGTGGCTCATCAGGTTGTACAGCGCCGGCGTGTTCTTTGGCGACCCGCCGAGGAACACCAGCGTGTACTGCATGACCTGCTGGAGCTTCGGGTGTGAGAAGTACTTCTCGACGTGGTCCTGCATCGACCCGATGAGGGAGAGTCCCCACGCGTTCTTCGCCACGTCGATGTCGAGGAAGTCCCGGACGCGGGAGCGGTCCTCGTAGACGAAGTGCTCCATCCCGATTTCGTAGTTGCGCTCGGACTTGCGGAGGTACTCGTCGAACTTCGCGCCCGCACCGGGTTCGTACGCCTCGAACGTCTCCCGGTTCTGCTGGAGGTCGGGAACCATGTCGACCCGGTCACCGTCTTTGAAGAAGATGCGGTAGTGGGGGTCGAGACGCGTGAGTCCGTAGTAGTCGCTCGGCGTCCGGTCGAAGTGCCCGAAGAACCGCTCGAACACGTCGGGCATGAGATACCACGAGGGGCCCATGTCGAACCGGAAGCCGTCGCGTTCGAGCCGGGAGGCCCGGCCGCCCAGCTGCTCGTTCTTCTCGAGGAGCGTCACGTCGGCGCCGGCGTCCGCGAGATAACACGCAGTAGAGAGCCCGCCGAAGCCACCCCCGACGACGACCACCGAGGCGCCGTCGAGCGCCGACAGGTCCGAGACCGAATTCATAATCGCGCTAGGGGCGTCGAGGGCATAAATCGACTGACTGAACGGGGAGGAGGAACTGTCAAGTCGCGTCCGTCCTACGCCCCCGCATGGACGACACGACAGTGGTCATCACCGGTGGGAGCAGCGGCATCGGCGCGGCCTGCGTCCGCGCGTTCGCGAGCGAAGGGGCGATCGTGGTCGCGTGCGCACGCGCGACCGACGACCTCGAGGCGCTGGCGGCCGAGTTCGAGACGGTCGAGGCCGTCCGGGCCGACATCCGCGACGAGTACGACGTCGAGCGGCTGATGGAGACGGCGGCGCGACTCGGCGAGCGCATCGACGTCGTCGTCGCCAACGCGGGGGTCAACCACGGGGCGCCGGGCCAGATGAACCTCGCCGAGGAGCCGTACTCCCGGTTCGACGACACGCTCCGGACGAACGTCCGCGGCGTCTTCGCGACGGTCAAAGAGGCCGTCCCCCATCTCGCCGACGAGGCGCGGGTTCTCGTCCCCTCGGGGTCGATCGCGCGAGAGGCGAAGCCGGGGATGGGCGCGTACGCCATCTCCAAGGCGGGGGCGGAGGCGCTGGTCCGCGGGTTCGCCACCGACCTCGACCAGACGGTCGGCGTCGTCGACCCCGGCCTGGTCGCGACCGAGGTGACGGGTGGACAGGGCCGGGAACCCGAGGACGTCGCACCGATGTTCCTGTGGGCGGCGACCAACTGCCCGACCGAAGACCTCGACGGACAGGTCGTCGACCTGCGGTCGTGGAAGAAGGCGACGCGCTGAGCGGCCGTTTTCCGTCGGTAGCAGGACCGAAACCCGACACGGACCTGTTGTCACCTTCGTGACGGGGGACACCGGCGACGCCGAGTGGACTCCGGACGTGGTCGAACGTGGGGCGGTCGGACAGGCACTGGTCGACAGCGTGCTGTGCATCGCCGACCCGGGCGGACTCGTCTACACCGACGCGGGGGGGCGCCCTGGCTCGCGCCACGGTGGGTGCCTGCGACCAGAGGTATTATTAACGATGACGAGGTGATTGTTAACTATGGGATTAACAACCGAGACACGGGAGTTAATATCCGTGCCGAGCGTCTCACGGCTCGAACTCGGGGCACTCGTGCTCTTCGTCGCCCTCTCGGCGTACGCCGTCTCGGCGGGGTTGTGGAAGCTGCTCGGGATTTCCTGGGTGGCGTTCGCAGCGATGGCTGGCGCGGCGCTCGTGGGAGCGCGGACCCGTGGCGAGAACCCGGCCGTGCTGGTGTGGGGGTACGGACTCGCCTCGGGGGCGATGATCACCTCGGCGGCCGTCTTCTTGCTCCCGACGGCCATCGGCCACCACGCGCAGTTCGGCGGGTTCGGCGTCGCAGTCGGGGTGCTCGTCGGCTTCGCATCCCACTCCATCGGCCACCGCCTCGCCCACGTCGACATGCCGCTCGACCGGACCGTCGCGGAGCTCTCGGCACACGCCCTCGCGGCGGGCGTCGTCATCGGCGTCGTCTACGGCAACATGCCCGACCTCGGCCTCGTCCTCGGCCTGTCGATCGTCTCGCACAAGGGGCCCGCGGGCTACGCGGCGGCGGCCCGACTCGTCCGGAACGAGAAGGACGCCACCGCCATCCTCCTCCCGGCCGTCGGCGTGGGGCTGACGGCCATCACGGCCGCGTCGCTCCAGTTGCCGGCGGCGCCCGCGGTGCGCGGTGTCGTCTTCGGCTTCGCCACCGGCATCTTCCTCCACGTCGCGATGGACTTCCTGCCCCGGTGTGAACTGGGGAGCGAGATCCACGACGCCCTCGCCGTCGACGGCGACGCACACACCCTGCTCGACCGACTTCGCCTCCACGCCGTCGCCAGCACGACTCTGGGTGGGCTGGCCGTGTTCTGTGCGTGGGTCGTGCTGGCCTGAGTCTCGGCGACGACCGCCGTGCCGGGAGCCGACGTCCACCAGCGTCAGCGAGCGAGAAGCGGGCAGTTCAGGAGCGGTTCGTCCGGTCCCCCGAATCGTCGGGACCGTCGCCGTCGGTCGATGAACGTTCCGGAGCGTCGGTCGCCGACGGCGACAGGTCGTCATCGGTCGCCGACGGCGACTCGACTCCTCCGTCACCCGTCGTCTCGGCGCTCGCGGCGGCCGTGTCGGTGTCTGGAGCCGTCTCCGTGTCCGACCCCGACAGCCGCCGGACCTGGCGCGAGAGGCCGATGCCGACCACGAGGAGGACGACGAGATTGAACACCATCTTGAACGGCGGGCGGTACTCTCGCGTCACCCAGACGTTGATGGTCTGGTCCGCCGCGAGGTAGAACTGGATGGCGGCGACGAGACCGAGGAACGCCAGCCCACCCAGGAGGGCGTAGTCGAGCCCCCGGCGGACTCGCGTGGCGGTGGTCCGCTCGTCCGCGTTCGCCGGCGCGTCGGCGTCTGTCATCGGTCCCACCTCCGGGCGATGAGGGCGAGCGAGAGCACCGCGGCGACGGCGACACCGACGCCGAACCCGGGCGCACTGGTCGAGACGGTCCGGGCCTCGGTCCCCTCGGGACGCGGGCGCTCGTCGTCGTCGCCCGAGAAGTCCTCGACGCGGAGTTCGACCTCGCGCTCGGTCTCGTTGACGCTGATGCGCTCCGTCGGGTCGAGGTTCGCCGCCGAGCGGGCGGTGTCGACGACGACGCCGTCCTTCCACAGCACGGCGTCGACGTAGTAGTTGTACTCGCTCGGGACGCTCGTCTGCGTCTCGACCGTCTCGGTGCGACCCGGCTGGATGGTGCCGACCTGCGCCTCGGAGCGGGCGGCGACGATGTTCGAGTCGGCCTGCCGGAGCACCACCGTCACCCGGAGGTCCTCGGAGGGGTCGTCACCGCGGTTCGTCAGCGTCGCCGCGAGGTCCAGCGTCGTCCGGTTCCCCTCGACGGACCCGACCGAGAACGAGACCGGCGGGAGCGCCTCGGAGTCGGTGAATCCGACGGTCGTCCGGGCGTACTCGGGCGTGAGCGCTTCGAGGCCCGAGACGGTCTTGCCACCGGAGCCGACGCGGTCGCCGTCCTGGAAGACCGTCGCCTCGATGCGGTAGCCGCCCTCGCGCTCGACGGTGAGGTTCGTCTGGACGAGCGTCTCACCGTCGTCTTCGAGCGTGCCGACGTCGACCGTCTCCGTCGCCGCGACGAAGCCCGACTCCGCGTCGGTCGCACGGAAGCGGACGGTGACGTTCGGCGTCGGGTTCCCGCGGTGGTCGAGTCGGGTCTGGACGTGGAGGACAGTCGTCTGACCCGAGACGGTCCCGGGGGCGATGCTCGTCTCGGCGATGCGGACGGGGCCGGGACGGGTCGGACCGTCGTCCGCGGGGTCGGCGAGGACACCGGGGACCGCCGCGGCGACGAGGAGGGCCACGGCGACGAGTCCGACCGCCCCCGCCGCCAGTGTTCTGTCACGGGGCATACGTCTGCGAGCAAAACGGTATCGGGTAAATGTCTTCTGCAGCCGACGGTTCGCCGCGGCGCCACGACCCACCGACAGACCGGGGCGCCGTCACCAGCGAACCGAGAACCGAGGGGCGGTTTTTTGGTCGCGGGTCGCGCGCGTTGAGACATGACGACTTACGTCGTCGGAACGCAATCCGTCCACACCGCCGCGACGCTCTGTGACTACCTGCAGACCCGCGTGGGCGAGGGCGACACCGTCGTCGCCGTCAACTCTCTCAAGGGGGGCGACGACACCTCCGCGGAGGACGTCCGCGACGGCGAGGACGCCCTCAACGCCGTCAGTTCCCGCCTCGGCGACCGCTGCACCGTCGAGACCCACCAGTACGTCCGGAACAACAAGCCCGAAGAGGACCTGCTCGAAGCGGCCGAGGAGTTCGACGCGGACGAACTCGTCATCGGCATCCGCAAGCGCAACCCCACCTCGAAGGTCGTCTTCGGCTCGACGGCGCAGGCCGTCCTGCTGAACTCGTCGGTCCCGATGGCCGTCGTCCCGCTCACCGCATCCGCGTAACCGAGCGCGGGTCGACGCGGTCAGTCGTCGTCCGCGTCCACGCTCTCGACTGCCTCCGAGTCGTCGGCCGCGGCCTCGCCCAGCACTTTCTCGGCCAGCGTCGGGATGAACGTCCCGATGTCGGTCACCATCCCGATGGCCTGTGAGCTCCCCCTGTCGAGGAGTTGCGTGACGGTGGCGGGGTTGATGTCGACGCAGACGACGCGCGTGGTCGAGGAGAGACAGTTGCCGACGGCGACCGAGTGCAGGAGCGTCGAGAGCATGAGCACCATGTCGGCCTCGTGGGCCTGTTCGCGGATGGCGTTCTGTGCCTCGACGGAGTCGGTGATGGTGTCGGGCAGGGGGCCGTCGTCCCGAATCGACCCCGCCAGCACGTAGGGGACGTCGTTCCTGACGCACTCGTACATCACGCCCTCGCCGATGAGACCGTCGTCGACGGCCTCGGCGATGCCGCCCGCACGGACGACTTCGCTGATGGTGTAGATGTGGTGTTTGTGGCCCTTGCGCGGGTGTTCGAGCGTCTCCATGTCCATCCCGAGCGACGTCCCGTAGAGGCCGCGCTCGATGTCGTGGACGGCGAAGCCGTTCCCCGCGGAGAGCATGTCGACGTACCCCTCTCTCACCAGTCGGGCGAGGTCGTCGCCCGCACCGGCGTGGATGAGCGCCGGACCGGTCACGACGAGGATGTTGCCGCCTTCCTCCTTCGTCTTCTTCATCGCGTCGGCGACCTGCCGGATGAGCGACTCGGAGGGGCGTTCCGAGGAGACGCCACCCTGCATGAAGCCGAACGGGCCCGAGGAGTCGCGGGGTCGTTCGGGCGGGTCGACACGGATGCCCGCCTCGTCGGTGACGACCAGGTCGTCCTCGCGGATAGCGTTCAGGACTTTGGTGTACGCGCGGGGGACATCTCGCGGGGACTCGTCGTCCCCGCTCGACCCGTCCGAGGCGCGTTGCGCCTCGCGCCCCTCGTCGCCCGGTTCGACCACGATGGCACAGTCCATCTCGATGTTCTCCACGTCGAGCCACTCGCCCCGGTAGCGGACCTGTGTCGGGTGGTTCGTCGTCGAGTAGAAGCCGGTCGGGACGACGCGGTCTGCGGGCGCGGCTTCGAGGTGGGCGTCGACGGGGTCGGTGAGGTTCGCACCGATCTGGTGGAGTTCGTGCAGGATCTCCTGGAGGTCGTCGTCGGAGTCGGCGAACACCGCCATCCGGCAGTACGACTCCGCTTCCTTGTGGGTCCCGACCTCGAACTCCTCGACGTCGAAGTTGCCGCCCATGTCCATGACGATACCGAAGGCCTGCTGCATCATCCCCGAGTCGATGATGTGGCCCTCGAGTTCGACCGTGCGGGAGGCTGTCATCGACGGAGGGACGTGCGTCGGGGGTATGAGAGTTGTGGGTCGCCGGCGTCAGTCGCCGTGAACCGCCCGCGAGCGGCGGACGTCCCGCGCGAGTCGGTCGGCGTACCGCAGTCGGAGTTCGCGCGCCGCGTCGGGGGTGAGACGGTCGCGGCCGTCGAACTCGGCCGAGAGCGGTTCGAACGCCCCGACCTCGAATCCCATCCGGTCGAGGTACGCACGGAGGCGACGGGAGTCGAGTCCCTCGTCGATGGCCACCTCGACGTACTCGAGGACGGCGTCGAACGTCGGGAGGACGACGGCCTCGTCGTCCACGCGTCCGGCGTCGCCCTCGACACGGACGCTCGCGTCCCGCACGCGCTCGGTAGTCGCCGCGAGCGTGTCGGCCAGGCGGACGACCTGGCTCGGGAGCGCGGTGTCGGGCGAGCGCCACTCGACCGTCCCGAACGCCTCGCGGAACTGGACGGGCGTCCAGACCGCACTCTCGGGGTCGAAACTCGACTCGACGGTTCGGCGGTCGACGCCCGCCTCGACCGCACGGGCGACGAACTCGTCGTACCGGCGTTCGAGACGGCGGTCCCACTCGTCGACGTCGTCGAGGTAGCGCCACAGCCACCCCTGGTGGGGGACGTCGTCGTACCCCATCCGGCGGTACAGTTTCGAGCGCGCGCCCGCACACAGCCGTTCGCCGCCGAAGTACGGCGAGGAGTTGACGAGCGCCAGCGCGGGGTCGAGCGCGACGAAGGTGTTGAACTGGTCGACCGCGCGGCCGGGTTGCTGTTCGACGTGGACGTGTGTCCCCGCGCAGTGGCGCACGTACGCGAAGCTCTCGCCGACGACCGCGTTCTGGATGCGCGTTCGCTCGCTCGGCAGCTCGTCGATCTCCTCGTGGTGGAGCGGCGTTCCGAGAGGGACGAGCCGCTTGCCGAGGTCGTCTGCGCGCTGCAGGACCCGTCCGAGGCGGTCGAACAGTTCCGCCTCGAGTGCCGCCGTCGTCTCACAGGGTGTGGTCTTGACCTCGAGGAGCGGTTCGACGAACTCCCGTTCGACCCCCGCGGCAGTCTCGACGAGGGCACCCGGTTCGACGAGCCGCCCCTCGCTGTCGACGACCCAGTACTCCACCTCGATGCTCCGCCGGATCGGACTCGTATCGTGTGCTGACACGGTTGCCTCGGTTCGCGTCGCGTCGACCGCAGACCCGCGGCGGCCGACGTCTCGTTCCACCGTACGACGAAATAATACAAGTATTCTTCGACATATGGACTCGGAACTCGTGTATAGTTGGACGAAGGTCGAGAGAAGTACGGTATCGGTGGGACGTCCGAGACCGTCACACCGTGGGGGAGGGATGTCTCAGAGACCGAGCAGGTTCTTCACGCCGAGCGCGATGTTGAACACCGTGGTCGCGGTCCACTTGCCGGCGCTCTGTCCGGTGAAGGTGATGTCACCCGACTCGACGGCCGAGGCCATCGCGGCCGAGGGCGTCTCCGACGTGGCGACGCCGCGGATGGTCGCGGCGTCGGTCTTCGCGACGAGCGTCGGGTTCTCGTGTTCGCCACGGCCCATGTCGGCGATGCGCTTCTGGCCGTCGGTCTCGAGCCAGAAGTGCGCCGTCTCGCCGCCTCTCGTCACCTCGAACGTGATGCGCTCGTTCGCGAGCATGCTGTCCGCGACGCCGAGGTCGAGTTTCGGGGCCTGTTCGTTGTACGGTTCGCGCATCTCGACCATCCGCTCGTAGAGTTCGTCGTCCCACGGTTGCTCCTGCTGTGCCACGACGGGCGTGGCGAGACTCGCCACCAGGAGCGCCGCGAGGAGGACCGCAATCGTTCTCGACAGGGTGAGAGTCATGCAACTGGTACGGCGAGGTGAGGGTATAAGCGTTCGCGCCCGGTTCTCAGCGTCGAAACCGACGCGTCGGCGGGGGCGACCGACCGTCAGCCGAGGACGCCGTCGAGGAAGACGAGCGTGTGTTCGAGTGCTCCCTCGTCGTCGAGGAGACCGAGGTGCGTCGCCGGAACGCGGAGCACCGTCGCGTCGGGGTGGTCCGTGGCCGCGTCCGCGAGCGCGTCGGCGGGCGAGAGGTCGTCGTAGCTGCCGGCGACCACCAGGGTGGGGCAGGTGACGCCGTCGAGCGACACGCCGTACCGCGAGAGCGCCAGGAACGACCGGGCGGGGACGTCCGGGATGGTGGTGAGTCGGCGGTACGCCCCCCTGAACGACGTGTCGGGGACGAACGCGCCGTCGGTGTCGTCACCGGCGAGCGGGACTGTGTGGGGGCCCAGTCGGGGCAGTTTCCCCTGGACGGTGTCGCGGACGCCCGCGGCGAGTGCCTTCACCACGTCCGGGAGCGGGCGCGCGCGGACCAGCGTCTTCCCCGAGAGGACGGGGGCGACGGCGACGACGGCACGGACGCGGGGGTCCTCGGCCGCGGCCGAGAGGGCGTACGACCCACCGAGCGAGTGCCCCCAGAGCACCATCCTGCTGGTGTCGACGCCGTCGAGTTCGCGGACGCGCGCGACGGCTTCCTCCCAGTCGGCGACGCCGCGCGCCGGCGAGAGCAGGCCACGCGGGTCGCCCTCGCTGTCGCCGACCCCGCGGTAGTCGAAGCAGAACGCGGCGTACCCAGCCTCGGCGAACCGCTCGGCCAGCGGTCGGAGGACCGACCGCGGGAGCGCCAGACCGCCGGCCATCACGACGACGGGCGCGTCGGCCGGGCGGTCCGGGCGGTAGAGCCACCCCGTACAGGGGTCACCCCCACTCTCGAACGTGACGGTGACGCGCGAGTAGTCGAACTTCGAGGTGCGGTCGACGAGCCGACTCCGGGAGCTCACGACTGCGCCTCCGTCTGCTCCGTCTCCTGATGGCTGAGCGTGTCGAGGACGCGTTCGGAGAAGTCCTCGTCGCTGAGGCGATACTCGGTGTACCCGGTGATCCACTCGGGTTCGATGTGCCACGTCCCGAGGACGTCGTCGTCGGAGCGAAGCACCGTCGCGTCGACCCGACGGGGCGACCACTCGTCCGTCTCGGCGTAGTCGAGGAAGACGGTGCACGCGCGGCCCATCTCCTGGTGGTTGATGCGCGACCCGGGGAACGCCGTGAGGTACGTGAGGTCGACCGCCTCCTCGACGCTGAGCGCCTCGACACTGATTCCGTTACTCCGCAGGTCACCCTCGAGACCGTCGACGACATCGGACATACCACGCTCTACGTCTGGGGGTGGCTAAATCCTTGCCGCGGTCACGGGCGAGAACCGGGCGCAGTCGCTCGCGGCGAGCGGTGAAAGAGAGCCGATGGCCGTGTTCCGTACGGCGCGGCTACAAGGTGGTGGGTGTACCGTGGGTGCAGTCGTCGGGCTATCCCGCGTGACCGTGGCGCTGGAACCGTCGAGGTCAGCGGACCTCTTCGAGCGGCACCGCGAACTCGCGGTCGATGGTGATCCATCGCGTCGAGAGGCTCTCCGGGTCGTCCGCGAAGACCGTTACCTCTGTCGGGCAGTCGTCGTCATCGAAGAGGTATTCGAGGTCGAACTGCGGGAGTTCCTCGAGGTGGGTGTGCTGGCTCTGGTTCGACGGTTCGATGGCGCTCATGGTCTGGTGGTGGGGTTTGTGGGTGTCCCGGACGGGGGCGGGAGGTTGCATGTGGTGGGTGGTGGTTTCCGGTGGTGGGGTGCCCCCGTGCCGGGCACAGTTACACCTCCGGCCTTTCAATATATAAACGTGTGGCACCGGTTATCTCGGCTGAGAACGTAGCAGCGACCGGCCTCAGAGATACATATTCTTTCACGAATTTCGCCATCAGACGAGAGAATCGTAAACTGATGCGTCAGCGACGGCGCGACCACCAGACGCCCGCCCCGACGACGGTGACGACGACAGCGACGAGGACGGGGACCGGGAGGCTCGACTCCTCCTCGACGACGCGCACCCCGACCGTCGCGGGGTCGGAGACGACGTCGCGGCCGGTCTCGTCGGTGTACGCCACGCGGACCGTCGCCGGGAGGGTCGACGGGATGGCCTCGTCCGTCGCCGACAGCGCGAACGCGACGGTCGTCGACTCGCCGGGGGCGAGCGACCCGACGAACGCCTCGGTGACGTCGCTCTCCAGCGGTTCGGTCACGGAGAGCCGTGCCGTCGCGTCCCGGACGGGGTCGTCGCCGACGTTCGTGAGTTCCACGACGAGTCGGGACTCGCCGTCGACGGCGACCTGTGACTCGCGCGCCTCGACGCGGAACACCTCGCGGTAGGGGTCGACCGGGGCGACGACGGAGAGCGTGCCCGAGAACTGTCGCTCGTTCGCGGCGTCGTACTCGACGCGGAACGGGAGCCGTCGCGGGCCCGGAGAGGCGTTTCGCGGGACGTCGAGCGTGAACCGGAACGGGACGCGCTCGCCGGGGTCGAGCGTGCCGAGCGGGTACGCCGTCTCCGTCGGCGCGAGCGACCCCGACTCGAGGAGGCGGAGCGTCACGTCGTCGAGGGAGCGCTCGCCGCGGTAGACGAGAACACCCTCGACCGCCCCGCGTCGACCGACCGCCAGGTCACTCTCCACTCGGTCGATCTCGAACGCGGCCCGTTCCTGCGGTCGGACCGTCGCGGTGAGGGTGCGCGCAGTGCGCCTGACCCCCTCGTCGTCGTCGTAGTCGACAGTGAGTCGGAGCGGGTAGTCCCGCGTCGCTGGGGTGTCTGCGGCGCGCGCCTCGACGGTGACCCGTCTGGTCTCACCCGGTGCCCAGTCGCCGGCGGCGACGGTGGCCGACTCGCCGGTCGTGACCCGGAGGTCGGGGTCCGCCGAGGCGACGGCCACTGTCGCGTCGCGAGCGGTACGGGTGCCGACGTTTCTGACCTCGACGGTCACCGTCCCCCGACTCCCGACGGCGACGTCCGTCTCGACGTCCACCACGGCGAACCGCGGACGGTTCTCGATACGGACGGCCAGCGTCGCCCGGCGGGTGACAGACGCCTCCGAGTAGGACGGACTGGCCTCCTCGTCCGTCGCGTCGTAGGTGACGATGCGCGTGTACGCGTACGAGACGCGGACGGGAATCTCGTACGTGCCCGGTTCGGCGTCTTCGTCGACGGTGACGCGGAGACCGAACGGCCCGGCCGTCCCCTCCGGAACGGACCCGACCGGGACGGGACCGGTCCGGACCGTGAGCGGTGCCGCCTCTGCGAGCGGTTCCACCCTGACGGCGCGCGCCGTCGTCACCCGTTCCTCGAACGGTGCTGGGCCCCCGCGGGTGAGTTGGCCGTCGTTGACGACGAAGAAGTCGAGCCTCGTGTCGGTGCCGGGGACGAGGACGTTGTCCGGGGCGAACAGCGACACCTCGGGACGGCCGATGACCTGTTCGTCCGCGGCAGCGACGCCGGCAACCGCGGAGAGGAGAAGCAGGAACGTGACGGCGAGGGGGACCGGACGCGTCATGTCGTCTGTGGTAGAGGAGTCCCACGTATTTGTACGCACCCGCTGTATCGAGGGTATGGTCACGGGGACGTCCTCCGACCACGGCCGACCGGCGGCCGTCGAGTGCTCGGGGCTGACGAAGTACTACGGCGACGTCCGCGGCGTCGAGGACCTCTCGCTCACCGTCCGAGAGGGCGAGATATTCGGCTTCCTCGGCCCGAACGGCGCCGGCAAGTCCACCGCCATCCGGACGCTGCTCGGCTTCCTCGCACCGACCAGCGGGACCGCCTCGCTGCTCGGGTCGCCGGTCACGGACCGTCGGGCGCGGCTGACGGCGATGGCGAAGGTCGGCTACCTGCCCAGCGACGTCGCCTTCTACGACGGCGTCCGGGGGCGGGACCTGCTCGACTACCTCGAGACGCTCCGTGGCGGCGACCGTCGTGCGGAACTCGAAGAGCGGTTCCCCGCGCCGTTCGACCGCCGCATCGAGACGTACTCGCGGGGGAACAGACAGAAACTGGGCCTCGTCCAGGCGTTCATGCACGACCCGTCGCTCGTGGTGATGGACGAGCCCACGTCGGGACTCGACCCCATCGTACAGAACGCCTTCTACGAGTTCCTCGACGCCGAGCGCGAACGCGGCGTGACCGTCCTCTTCTCGTCGCACGTCCTCAGTGAGGTGCGACGCGTCTGTGACCGCGTCGCCGTCATCCGCGACGGCCGCCTCGTCACGGTCGAGTCCATCGACGACTTACTCGAGAAGGGCGGCAAGGTCGTCACGGTCGATCTCGGCGAGTCGCCGCCACCCGAGGCCTTCGCCATCGACGGTGTCGCCACCGCCGAACGCGTCGACGGCACGTCGGAGTCGACGACCAGGTACCGTCTGCTCCTCACGGGGAACTACGACGGGTTGCTCGACGTCCTCCAGCGGTTCCACGTCGACGACCTGGAGGTGCGCGAGACGTCGCTCGACGACGTCTTCCTCCACTTCTACACCGGGGAGGAGACAGAGGGCGGCGAGGAGAACGGGGAAGAGGACGGTGCGACGGACGCGGCCGGGCCCGACGCGCGGGGGGACCGAGCCCACGGTTACGGGGGCGACGAGACCGATGCGTGACATCGCGGGCTTCGAGGCTCGACGGCGGCTCAGGGGGACGGCGCTGCTCACCGTCGTGATGGTCGCGTTCGTCGGCCTCACCGTCGGACTGTTCCCCTCGATTGCAGAGTCGGGCGTCGACTTCGAGGCGTACGTCGAGTCGTTCCCGCCCGAGGTGCAGACCGCCTTCCTCGGCGGCGTGACGGACCTCGGGACCGTCGAGGGGTTCCTCCTCACCGAACTGTACCAGCTCATCTGGGTGCTCGTCCTCGGGGCGTACTTCGCGTACGCGGCCGCCTCGCTGGTCGCCGGGGACGTCGAGGACCGGACGGCGGACCTCCTGCTCGCGAGTCCGGTGTCCCGGTCGCGCATCGTCGTCGCCAAGGCGCTGTCGCTTCTCCCCGCCATCGTCGCCGTCAACGGCGTTGCCTTCCTCGCCCTCTTGGTCTTCGTTGCCGTCATCGGCGAGACGGTCGACCCGCTCGACTTCCTCCGCCTCCACGCGCTGTTCGTCCTCTACCACGCCGCGAACGCGGCCGTGGGGCTGGTCGCGAGCGTCGCCGTCAGCCGAGTCAGACACGCGCGCGCCGGGGCGCTGGGGGCCGTCGTCGGGACGTACTTCCTCGACGCGCTCACGGTGGAGACCGACTACGAGTGGCTCGGGACGGCGGCACTGTCGCGGTACTTCGACGCGGCCGAGATTCTGGTCGACGCGGAGGTCGACCCCGGCGACGTGGGGGTGCTGGTCGTCGTCTGCATCGTCGGCGTCGTCCTCGCCGCCGAACTGTTCGAGCGGCGCGACGTGCCGGGGTGAGACGGGTGAGACGGTCCCGTGCGGGACGTGGCGTGTTCGTCGGTGGAGCGGAGCGGGCACCGTGTCGGCGGTGCGGACGAGTGTACGGTGACCGCACGGCACACGGGCGCGGTGTGTCCTCACCCGCCCCAGCAAGGTACTCGCGCACGACGGCGCGAGCACGCACCCTCGCACGAGTCGCTCACGTCGCTCGCTCCCGCGCACCGGCCGCACCGCGGGTGCCCCACCGTCCCGGCGGCCACGCAGTCGTCGTGTTCGTCCCCGCGGCCGGGTACCCGCCGACCGTCACACAGTCCCTCGGGACGACCGCGCCCCCGGAATCGACCGACAGTATAAGCCGCTCGACTCCCGAGACTCACCAACGGCGGTCGGAACCCCGACCGTACTCGCATGACGCTCACCGTCTCACTCGCCCAACTCGGCCCGACCACGGCCGACATCGACCGCAACGCTGCCCGACTCGTCGAAGCGTACGACCGCGCGGCCCGGGAGGGAGCAGACGTCGTCGTCTTCCCCGAGATGGCCGTCACCGGCTACTGCATCCTCGACCTCGTCGAGGACGACACGTTCGTCGACCGAAACCGCGAGGCGCTGAACGACCTCGCCGCGCGAACCGGCGAGACGGCCGCCGTCGTCGGGTTCGTCGACCGCGACGGCGAGGACCGGTACAACGCCGCCGCGGTCTGTCAGCACGGCGACGTCGTCGGCGTCTCTCGAAAAGTCCTCCTGCCGAACTACCGCTACTTCGACGACGAACGGTACTTCGAACCGGGCGAGGCGGTGTCGCCCGTCGACGTCGAGGTACGCGGGGAGTCGGTCTCGCTCGGCGTCTCCGTCTGTGAGGACATGTGGGACGCGGCGTACGACCGCCGGCCCGTCAGGGAACTGGCCGAGGCGGGAGCCGACGTGCTCGTCAACGTCAACGCCTCGCCGTTCGAGGTGGGGAAGCGTGCCGAGCGCGCGGCCGTGATTCGCGACCACGTCGCCGCGACCGGTGTCCCCTTCCTGTACGTGAACACCGCCGGCGTCGCCGACGTCGGGCGGAACGTCATCGTCTTCGACGGTGACTCGCTCGCGGTGGACACGACGGGCGCGCTCGTCGCCCGCGGCGCACAGTTCGACACCGACCTGCTGACGGTCGAACTCGAACTCGAACTCGGACGCGGTGGGGACGCGGGCGGCGTCGGCCGACACGTCTCGGGCGGCGTCTCCCGCGAGGGGGGCCCCCTCGTCGCCGCCGGGGACGCCGTCGACCCGGAGCGTCGTGAGCAGGAACTGTTCGAGGCGCTCGCGTTCGGCCTGCGCGGGTACGCCCGGCGGACGGGGTTCGAGACGGTCATCGAGTCGGTGTCGGGCGGTATCGACTCCTCGCTCGGCCTCGCCGTCTGCGTCGAGGCGCTCGGCCCCGAGAACGTCGTCGCCTACAACCTCCCCTCGGCGGTCAACACGGAGACGACGAAGGGCATCGCCGCGCGACTGACGGAGAACCTCGGCGTCGACTACCGCGTCGTCCCGGTCCAGTCGGCGTTCGAGGAACTGCTCGATACCTACGAGTCGAACGTCGGTCCCGTCGGGCGGGACGTCTCGAAGGAGAACCTCTACGCGCGCGTGAGAGGCCTCCTGATGATGCTCGCCTCGAACGACTCCGGCGGGTTGCTCGTGACGAACGGCAACGAGACGGAGATGGCGCTCGGCTACGTGACGCTGTACGGCGACGCCTGCGGGGGACTCTCCATCCTCGGTGACCTCTCGAAGCGAGACGTCTACGACGTCGCCGCCTACGTCAACGAGCGGGCGGGCGAGGAGGTCATCCCCGGGGAGGTGTTCGACATTCCGCCGAGCGCAGAACTCAGCGCCGACCAGGTCGATCCCTTCGACTACGACGTCGTCGCGCCCGTCGTCAGCGACCTGCTCGAGGGGCGGCTGAGTCCCGCCGAAATCGTCGCGCAGTTCGAGCGGCGTGACCTGGACGAGAAGCGGTACCGCCCCGACGACGAGGGCCGCACGGTGTACGACAAACTCGACGCCGAGGCGTTCGCGGAGGTGGTCTACGACACCTACCGGCGGATGAAACGGAACACGTTCAAGCGCGTCCAGACGCCGCCCGTCGTCGCCGTCTCCGGCCGCGCGTTCGGCACCGACTTCCGCGAACCCATCATCAACGGCTGGGACGGCCGGTGACCGGACACTCACGCGTCGAGGGAGTGCGGTCCAGACGTGCCGACACCTCGAACGGAGCATCGATTCGTTCGCCGCGTGTAATCAAAAACAATCACATTCAAAACTACTTTTGCAGCTTGGTGTGAACGTTTGCGCGAGATGAGCCCACCAGCCTCACCGTACCGACCCGCACAACAGGGTGTCTCCGGCCGCGTCCACCCCTCGCGTCGCGTTCACGAGCGTCACCACGCACAGGAACGATGACGATGACAGACGACGCCGACTCCCCGCCCGTGGTCACGGTGACGTTCAACCCGGCCATCGACTACACCGTCCGGACTGGGCCACTGGCCGACGGACACGTCGCCCGGACCGACGACGCCCGGTTCGACGCCGGCGGCAAGGGCATCAACGTCGCCGGCTATCTGGACGCGCTCGACGTGTCGTCGGTGGCGACGGGGCTCCTCGGCGGCTTCACGGGGTCGTTCATCCGCACCCGCCTCGACGAGAGCGACATCGCCCACGACTTCGTCTCCGTCCCCGGCAACACGCGGCTGAACGTGACGCTCTCGACCCCCGACGCCGAGTACAAGATCAACCACTCTGGCCCGACGGTCGACGCCGACGCCGTCGCGCGTGTCGTCGACCACATCGAGACGCACGCCCCCGAGACGGTCGTCGTCGGGGGGAGCCTCCCGCCGGGACTCGACGTCGGCGCCATCGACGCCATCGCCGACGCAGGGGGGTGGAAGACGGTCGTCGACGTCGACGGGGCCGCCCTCGCCCGGCTCGGCGCGACGTACGCGGCCTGTAAACCGAACCGCGAGGAACTCCACGAGGCGACAGGCCGCCCCGTCGACTCGGTCGAGGAGTGCGTCGCCGCGGCGGAGACACTCCGCGAACAGGGGTACGACCGCGTCGTCGCCTCGCTGGGGCCCGACGGCGCGCTCCTCGCCTCGGACGCCGGGTGGACGCACGTCCCCGCCGCGGACGTGGACGTCGTCGACACGGTCGGTGCCGGGGACGCGCTCCTCTCGGGGGTGCTCGCGGGATGGGTACGCGGGTACGGCGACGAGGACGCGCTCCGCCTCGGCGTCGACGTCGCCACGTGCGTCGTCGGGACTGCCGGCACCGCCGCGTCGGCCGTCGCCGACCGCGTCGAGACCGACGACTACGGCGTGCAGGCACACTGACGGTCGGCGCTCCTGCTCTGGCTCCGGTTCCGCATCTCGCTTCCGCCCGCGTTCGCTGTCGCAGGCTCCGACCCACACGGACGCGTCCCGCTCACGGGGCGGCGGCCGGCCGTTCTCGCGGAGAAATCTGCACGAAACACGTTTATTTTTTCTATTTCAGTCGTAAACAATCGTGTTCGGTAGTATTTAGTCACTCACTGGTGAACGATGGTGATAGACACGCTATGAGTACCACCGACAAGACGGAGAGCGTGCTGCGGTCGCACGTGACCTCCGTCAAGGAAGATCTGATGACCGGCGTCTCGTTCATGATCCCCTTCGTCACCATCGGGGGGATCTTCCTCGCGCTCGGCTTCGCCGCGGGAGACAC
>NZ_JBEPXO010000065.1:0-22054 GCF_041641895.1 Salinigranum sp.
GATGCGGCCGTCGTTGACGACGGCGACCCGGTCGGAGATGCTCATCGCCTCCTCCTGGTCGTGCGTCACGGAGATGGCGGTGACGCCCGCCTCCTTGATGATGTCGCGGACCTCCTCGCGCATCGCCACCCGGAGGTCGACGTCGAGGTTCGAGAACGGTTCGTCGAGGAGCAGGATTTCGGGTTCGGGCGCGAGCGACCGCGCGAGGGCGACGCGCTGCTGCTGTCCCCCAGAGAGTTCGTCCGGGTACGAGTCGGCCTGCGCCTCTAGCCCCACGAGGTCGAGGAGGTCGCTCACGCGCCGGTCCGTCTCCGCCTGTGAGAGGTCCTGGAGGCCGAACGCGACGTTCTCGGCGGCCGTCAGGTGGGGGAAGAGCGCGAACTCCTGGAAGACGACGCCGACGCCGCGCTCCTCGGGCGCGACGAACGACCCCTCGCCCGAGACGGGGTCACCGTTGAGTCGGATGGCGCCGCTGTCCGGGCGGTCCAGCCCGGCGATGAGTCGGAGGGTGGTGGTCTTGCCACAGCCCGACGGGCCGAGCAACGTGAGTATCTCGCCCTCCGTGACGGAGAGCGAGAGGCCCTCGATGACTGGTTCCGAGCCGTAGCGCTTCGAGAGGTTCTCGAGCTGCAGGACGGGGGTGTCCGTTCCCACCCCCGACGTCTGCTGTGCGTTCGGCTCCGTCCGTCCATCACCGTCTGTATTCGAGAGTACACTATCTGACATCGTATCCCTCCTGTGAGAGGATGACAAGCATCGACAGCCCCGACACGCCGAGGAGGATGAGCGCGGGGATGGCGGCCTGACCGAAGTATCCGGCCGCGTAGGCGGTCCAGATGTGGACGACGAGCGTCTTGAACCCCGACGGCCTGAGCAGGAGCGTGGCCGGGAGTTCCTTCATCGTCGTCAGGAAGACGAGCGCCGCCCCGCCAAGGAGGCCGGGTGCGACGAGCGGGAGCGTCACGGCGCGGAAGGCGCCGACCGGGGTCCGTCCGAGCGTCCGCGCCGCCTCGGGGAGCGCGGGGTCGACCCGCAGGAACGACGCCCGGAGCGACCCCACGGCCTGCGGGAGGAAGCGGACGACGTACGCGAACACCAGGAGGAACGTCGTCTGGTAGATGGGCGTCGCCACCGTCGTCCCGAGGAAGACGAGCGCCAGTCCGAGGACGACGCCGGGAACGGCGTAGCCGACGTACGTCGCGCGCTCGGCGAGCATGCCGATGGAGGAGTCGCGCTTCGCCGCGAGATACGCCACCGGGAGGCCGGCGAGCGTCGCCACGAGCGCCGCGGCCGCGGAGACTCCCACCGAGTTCAGCGCGTACTCGGCGCGGAATGCGAGGCCCCGACCGACGGCCGTCGTGTCGCCGAGCCACGTGACCAGGATTCCCAGCGGCACCACGAGCGCCAGTCCCGCCACCCCTGCACAGAGGAGCACCGCCGGGACTTTCCACCGGCCCAGCGGCACCACGTCGCCCGAGCGGCCGCCGGCCGCCGTCCGCTCGTTCCCGCTCACCTTCGACTCCAGCGCGAGGATGAACACCGTCAGCCCCACCAACTGGAGCGAGAGCAGGGTCGCCGTGTCGCGGCCGAAGGCGTTGAACTCCACGTAGATGACGCGAGTGAACGCGTCGAACTGCATGATCGCGGGGGTCCCGAAGTCCGAGAGCGTGTACAGCGCCACGAGCAGCGCACCCGCGGCGACCGCCGGGCGGATGTGTGGGAGAGTGACGTGTCGGAACGCCTCGCGCCGGTCGTGCCGCAGGGTGCGCGCGGCGTCGATGAGCGTCGTGTCCAGCGACTTCAGCGCCGCACGCGTCGTGATGTACACGTACGGGTAGGTGTACAGTGTGAGGACCAGCACGGCGCCGTGGAAGCCGTAAATCTCGGGCAGCGACTCCACACCGACCGGCTCGAGGAAGCGCTGGAACGCCCCTCTGGGACCGAACGCCGAGACGAACGCGAACGCGCCGATGTAGCTCGGAATCACCAGCGGCAGCGAGACGGCGACGGTCCAGAAGCGCGCGAACGGGAGGTCCGTCCGGACGGTGAGGTACGCGAGCGGCACGCCGAGGAGAATCGACGCCGCCGTCACCCCGGCGACGAGGAGCGCGCTGTTGACGAACACCTCGAGCGTCGTGGGGCGCGTGAGGAGCGACACGGCCTCGCTCGCGCCGACGCCGAGCGCCGTCCGGAAGAGCCAGACCAGGGGCAAGAGCACGGCTGCCGCCACGCCCGCTGCGGCCACCGTGAGGCCGAGCGGGAGCGGTTCGTCGGCCGTCTCCCGCGTGGTTCCCTGGTCCGTCGCCATCTGTGGTCGTCCCCGGCCTCTACAGCACCCCGACGTCCCGGAGCAGTCGGACGGTGCCTTGGAGGTCCGAGAGTTGTGTCAGGTCTAACCCCTCGGGGGGATTCAATTCGTCGATACTCGGTAGCTCGCCGATGGGGTCGACGCCGGGGACGAGCGGATACTCGAAGGTCGTCCGGGCGAAGTAGTCCTGCGCCTCTGCCGAGAGCAGGTGGCGGACGAAGTTCGACGCGAGCGTCTGGTCAGCGGCGGTGTCGAGGACGAGGGCGCCGGCGACGTTGAAGATGGCTCCAGCGTCACCCTCCGTGAACGCCGTCGAGATGGGGGCGTTCGGTCGGCCAGCGAGGACTCGCTGGATGTAGTAGTGGTTCGCGAAGCCGGCGTTGATTTCGCCGTCGGCGACGGCCTGCGAGACGAGGAACTCGTCGGAGAACTCCTCGACGCCGAGTTCCTGCATCCCGTTGAGCCACGCCCGTGTCTCCTCCTCGCCGTTGAGGACCCGCATCGCGGTGATGAACGCCTGGAACGACGAGTAGGTCGGTGCCCACCCGATGGAGCCCTCGAACGCCTCCGTGTCGGGGAACGCGAAGATGTCGTCGGGGACGTCGTCGTCCGAGAGCGCGTTCGTGTTGTACGGGATGGTCCGGGCCCGCCCGGAGGTGCCGACCCACTGGCCGTCGGGGTCGTGGAACTCCGCGCGGACCATGTCGAGCACTTCCTGAGGGAGTTCGACGGTCCGTCCGGCGTCCTTCAGCGCGCCGAGCGCCCCGGCGTTCACCGAGAAGAAGACGTCGGCCGGGGAGTTCTGCCCCTCGGTCTGAATCTGGTTCACGAGGTCCGCCGCCGCGTTGTAGCGGGGTCGAACGGTGAAGTCGGGGTAGAGGTCCTCGATGTAGCTGATGAGTTCGCCGACGAGGGCCTCGCCACGCCCCGAGTAGAGGGTGAGTTCGCCCGAGAGGTCGGGCATCTCGGCCATCGAGACCCCCCCGGAGATGTCCCGGTCCCCGAACGGGGACCGGCCGGAGCCAATCTGTCCGACGGCAGCGTCACCGCCGTCGCCGCCACCGCCGCCGCCGCCACCGTCACCGCCGGTACTCTCGGTCGCGGTGCCGTCTCCACTATCGCCGCCCTGTCCGCCGCACCCCGCGACCGACGCAACGCCGACAGCCGAGGCGACTGCGAGGAACTGACGCCGACTACGACCCTGATACGAATCGTCGCTCATACGTTGATTTAGGCCTGCCTAAAACCTAAATACCTACCGGTTCTCCCCGTTGGTCCGTCAGTCGTCGGCCGGGGCCGGCTGGGGGTCGACCGGTGCCAGCGCGTCGAGACAGTCGAGCCAGTCCTGCATGTACTCGCCGCAGTGGGTGAGGAAGGCCCCGTTGTTCAGGTCGGAGAAGTCGCCGTCTGCGAGGCGGTCGGCCATCGCGCGGAACGCCTCGGCGTACGAGTCCGCGCCGGCACCGACCTCGTCGACGTACTCCCAGAGGTGTTCGTTCAGCTCCAGCCCCGGCACCTCGTTGTTCAGGTCGTCGAACGTCGGTCGGGGGGCCTTGTTGTGCTCACAGAGCGGGAAGCCCGAGAGCACGTCGTGGCCCATGAGGTCGGCGGCGCGCTTCAGGAAGACGCCCGACCAGATGTCGTCGAAGCGGCCGACGTCCCACGCGTTGTCGTCCATCGGTAGCTGGTAGAACGCGGGGACGACCTCACGGCGGAACGCGAGGTTCATCGAGCACACCGTGAGGTACTGGCCGGGGTCGGCGACGAAGTCACCGGTGAAGTGGTCCCTGGTCGTCCGGGTCTGCGCCTGTCCCTGCAGGTCGCCGTCCATCAGGATGCGGACGGCGTCGAGGTCAGGGACGTTGGTCCACAGCCCCTGCGAGGCGACGACGTGGTCGACCTCCCCGACACTCGTCTCGACCGTCTCGTCCATCGCGGCGTACGGATACCCGCGGGGGTAGAGGCCGTGGTCGTCGAACGCCTGGTACAGCACGTTCACCCAGCGCTCGTCCGACCGGACCGACTCGACCTCACCCTCGAACGCGAGGTTCGCCATGTGACGGCCGAAGAAGTCCCACTCGTCGTGTGGGAGGGTGTCGTCGTCGATGAAGATGCCGTACTCGAAGTCGTTCGCCCACAGGTACAGCAGCCCGAAACTCGTCTGGGCGTGGCTCGCCGCCGGGACGAGATGTGAGAACTCGGAGACGCCGTGGGTCTCGAACCACGCCTCGCGTCGGCTCCCGTCGAACACTTCACCGGCGACTCCGAGGTCGGACAGCATCTCGCGCATCGCGTCGCTGTCGCAGAAGTCCTCCGTCACGAGTACGAAGAAGAGGCGGTCGGTATCGAACCCGTGTGACCGGGCGTTCTCGACGTAGTCCCGGACGCACTCGTACTCGCGGATGGTCGGCACGACGACACAGATGTCTCGGCTCATACTCGCAACGTTTTAGGCTGGCCTAAAATACTTGTTGAAACGCGTGCGTACGGGCACGGCCGGCGAACGTCGGGTCCGCCCCGCCCCCACGGCGACGCGAGAACTCCCCGTAGGAGGCCCCTACCGCCGTTACGACCGCACACCTACACCGGTGGCAGACGAGTCCGGTTCGATGAACGTCCTCTCGCTCCCGATTCGCGTCGCTACGAAGACGGCCCACGACGGACCGCGTGCGACGGCCGACGCGGCCGAACGTTCCTCGCGAACCACCTGACCCGGGCGCGGAACGTCCTCGCTTACCGGGTCCGGGCAGCGCGCGGGGAACGGAGCGTCGTCCACGACGGCGTCCGCCTCCGGGTCGACCACCCGCACTTCGACACGCAGATCCGGTCGTGGCTCGTCCGCGACCCGCGAGGCGAACGGCGCGCAGTTCCTCGTCCACCCCGCGGCGTACGCCCCGGTCGGTGACCTCGTCACGTTCTACCACCAGGAGCGGTTCACCCGGAACTTCATCCGGGCCGAACGCTCTACACTCGACGCCGACAGCGTCCCGGCCGTGTCGCTCGTCGACCTCTGTGAGACGTACGCTCTCGGCCGAATCGCTCTCGTCGCCGACGTCGAGGGGGCCGAGTACGACCTGCTCGACCACGAGGGAGCGGTCCTCCGCGACTACGTCGACCTGCTCGTCGTCGAGTTCCACGCGATGGGCGAGCGGACGGCCGCGACGGGCGTCGCGCGACTCGCCGTCCTCGGCTTCGAACTCGTCGACCGGGACAGCGACGTCTACGTGTTCGAGAACCCACTCGGTGGTACCCCCGGCGGGACGTCCTCGCGTCAGGGCTGAGCGTCCAGCGTCGCGCGTTCGTCGCTCGCGAGTTTGAAGCGGGCGACGACGGCGTGCAGACGGTCGCTCCGTTCGGAGAGTTCGACGGCCGTCTCGGCCACCGTGTCGGTCGCTCGCGACTGCTCGTCGATACCCGCCGATATCTGTTGGACCGAGGCACTCGTCTCCTGGGCGAGCGTCGTCGTCTCCTCGACGACGCTCGAGACTTGTTCGGTGTCGTGGGCCTGAGTCTCGACAGCGTCCGCGATCTCGACCAGCCCCTCGGTAGTGACCGCCGCGTGTTCGTTGATAGCTTCGAGCGTCTCGACCGTCTCCTCGACGGCGTCCGCGCCGACGTCGACCTGTTCGTTCGCCGCACGGATGCTCTCGACGACGTCACTGGTCTGCGTCTGAATCTCCTCGACGATGTCCGCGATGTCTTCGGCGGACTCCTGAGACTCTGTCGCGAGCGACTTCACCTCCTCGGCCACGACGGCGAAGCCGTCTCCGGCCGCTCCCGCGCGGGCGGCCTCGATGTTGGCGTTGAGCGCCAGCAGGTTCGTCTGGTCCGCGATGTCGTTAATCACCTCCACGATGTCTGTCACCCGCGACATTCGCGTCTCAAGTGAGTCCATCTCGGTCGCAACCCGTGCGGCCGCGTCGGTCGCGTCTCGGATGCGCGAGAGCGCCTCGTCGACGTCTTCGACCCCCGCTTCGGAGAGCCGGGTCGTCTCCTCCGCGCGGTCACGAATCTCCTGTGTCGAGGCCGTGATCTCTTCGATGGACGCGGAGAGGTCGTCGACGGTCGAACGCGTCCGGTCGGCGTTCTCCGCCAGTCGCTCCGCTCCCTCGGCCACCTCGGAACTCGAAGCGTCGATCTCTTCGACCGAACTGCTGACCTCTTCACTGGTGGCACTCATCGACTCGCTGGTCTCGGCGAGGTCCGCGGCGAGGTCCGCCGCCTCGTCGACGACCTCGCGGATGTTGTCGGAGGCAGTGCGGAGCCCGTCGGCCATCTCCTCGAACTCCCGGTGGACCGACGCTAGAGAGTCGAAGTCCTCCGTCGGCTCCGGGACGCTCGGCTCGACGGTGAGGTCTCCCGCGGCGAGTCGCTCGATCTTCTCTTTGAGATCGTCGATGACGACTCGCTGGTAGGCCTCCAGTGCCGCGGCTTCGTCAGTGGGTTGTCCGTCGCCGTGTTCGCTCTCAGTGGGGGCGTTCGCTTGGGGACTGTCTGAACTCATTCTCACGCGAGACTACGTGGCCGTGGACTCCTGTATCCGCGACCGGATTTGTGACCGGGTTTCTCTCAACGATGATAACGCTCCGCCGACGTCCCATCGAACGCGACACTGACTCCCGCGAGGCGTCTCGTCTTCACTCGGTCAACGACTCCAGCAGGCGCACGGCCGTGTCCTTCGCGAGGGGTTCGTTCGCGTTCCCACAGTGGGGCGACTGCACGCAGGCCGGACAGCCGTCGTGACAGGAGCAGGTGTCTATCAGCCGCGCGGTCCGCGCCATGAGTTCCTCCACCGACTCGTAGCCGCTCTCGGTTAGCCCGACGCCGCCGGGGTGGCCGTCGTAAATGAATACCGTCGAGCGGTCGGTGTGTGGGTGGTACGGCGTCGACAGGCCGCCGATGTCCGCGCGGTCACAGAGCAGGTGGAGGGGGAACAGCGATATCATCCCGTGTTCGGCGGCGTGGATGCCGCCGTTGAACCCCGTCTCGCCGCCGAGTTCGCGCATCTCCTCCTCGACGTCGAGGGGGACGGTGAAGTACAGCGCGTTCGTCCGGAGGGTCGTCTCGGGGAGGTCGAGCGACTCTCTCCCCAGCGTCGTCCCGCGACGGGCGTCGCGCCGTTCGTAGCCGGTAATCTGCTTCCGCATCGTTATCTCGGCGAACCGGACCTCCGTGTCGGGCCGGGCCGTAAGCGGTTTCGACGTGACGTCGCGCTCGACCGTGACCTGCTTGTCGTGGAGGACGCGCGTGTAGTAGTCCGCCCACGTCCGTTCGAGCGTGGCGACGTCCCGGTCGAGGTCCAGGTCGGCCACTTCGTACGTCGTCCCCTGGTGGTGATAGACGGCACCGGGGTGAGCGTCGCGGAGGGCGTCGTCGAACGCGAGGGACGCGACCACGTCGTTCGACCGGGCGTCCAGCAGGTCGACCTCCCGGTCGGCGACCGTCCGGAGACTCATCTCGTGCTGTGGGCTCCCGTCGACCGCGTGCATCCACCGCATCCCCTGGGGGGTCTGTCGCCGCTCTAGCCGTCCTTCGTCGGTCAGGTCGGCGACGACGTCGGGGAACGACTCGCCGAACACCGCGCTGTCCTCGGGCGAGAGCCACCGTTCGGCGGCGGCACACGCCACGTGGTCGGGGAGCAGGTAGTCGTTCTCGGGGTCCGTCACCGCCTTCTCGGGGTCGCCGTCGAAGAAGTCCCCGGGCGAACTCATCAGGTACTGGTCGAGTTGGTCCTCGCCGCCGACGAGGACGACGAGCGCGGGGTCGTGGCCGCGACCCGCCCGCCCGGCGCGCTGGTGGGTCGACATCCGGGTGCCGGGGTAGCCGTCGAGCACCACCGCGTCGAGGCCGCCGACGTCGACGCCCACTTCGAGGGCGTTCGTCGACCAGACGCCCCGGAGGTCCCCGGCGTGGAGGTCAGCCTCGAGACTCCGCCGGCGGTCGTGGGTGAGTGCGGCCTGGTACGCCGCCACCTTCCCGGCGAGGTCGTACTCGCCGCGTTCGCGCAGCGCGGAGGCCGTCTCGGTGGCGTACCGCTCCGCCGTCTGCCGCGCCCGGGTGAACGCGAGCGTCTGGTACCCCTTCGCGACGAGGTCGACGACGAGGTTCTTCGTCTCGACGTGCGACGACCGCCGTCGACGTCCCGTCGACGAGGTCGACTCGTCGCGACTCGACCGCCGTCGGCCGCTCCCCCCCTCGCCCTCGTATTCGGGGGGGTTCCAGAACAGCCAGTGGCGCGGCCCGGTGCCCGACGTGTCCGTGTCGACGAGGTCGTACGTCTCCGCGGCCTGGCCGGTCACCCGCGCGGCGTGTTCGACCGGGTTCCCGATGGTCGCCGAACAGCAGACGAACTGCGGGGTCGACCCGAACTGCTCGCAGGTCCGCGCGAGGCGACGGAGGACGAGGGCGACGTGGCTCCCGAAGACGCCGCGGTACTGGTGGACCTCGTCGACGACGACGAGTTCCAGTGAGGAGAAGAACCACTCCCACAGGCGGCCGGCGTGTGGGAGCAGTGCGTAGTGGACCATGTCGGGGTTCGAGAGGAGGAAGGTGGGCATCCGGTCGCGGACCGCCCGCTTCTCCGACTTCGAGAGCCGCCCCGTGTACTGGTCGACCGACACCCGCGAACCGAAGCCGAGTCCGTGCGCGAGGTCCGAGAGCGTCTCGGTCTGGTCGGCGACGAGCGCGTTCTGCGGGCCGAGGTAGAGGGTCCGTCCCCCGTGGTCCATCGCCCGCTCGAACGCCGGGACGGTGTACGCGAGACTCTTCCCCGAGGCGGTCTGAGTCGCGAGGACGACGTTCCGACCGTCACGAACGGCTTCGACTGCCCGCGCCTGGTGGTCGTACAGCCGGTCGATGCCCTGCTTCGAGAGCGCCGACTCGAGTCGAGACTCCAGGTCGATGTCGGTGAAGGAGGGGTCGCGGCCGGGGACGCGTCGGTGCTCGCAGATCTGTCCTTGGTAGGAGGGGCGACTCCGGAGCCACTCGACGATGTCGTCCACGCCTCCTCTGAGGAGGCGCCGGTCCTAACGGTTTGGGTCGTCGGGTGTGTGGCGACGTGAGCCACCCGACGAGACGCGTCGGAAGTGACCGGTGCCAGCAGGGTTTTTTCCACCTCGCCCCTAGCGGGCGCATGACGCAGTCGCAGTACGACGCGGTACTCGTGTACGACGGCGAGTGTCCCTACTGCTCCGTCGCGGCGCGAGCGCTCCGCCGTCTTCGCGCCATCGGAGCCGTCTCGTGGTACGACGAGGAGGCGCAGGCTCTCCTCGAAGCGCAGTTCGGTGAGACGCCGTTCTCGATGGTCCTCGTCGACCGTCGGCGGAATCGCGTCTACGCCGGTCGCTCCGCCGCGGAGGAACTGGCCGAACGCGCCGGGACCCCCGGCATCGTCAGTTCGCTCGTCCGCGACCGGTACGACGACCTCGCCCGGGCCGTCGGCGCCGCCAGCGGCCGGGGCCGCGACCCGGACGACTACCACGACGTCTACCCGCTGGCCGAGGACGCGGCGGCGCTGTTCGACGACCTCGCCGCCCGGGCAGTCGACGAAGCCGAGGCGGTCACGCGAACGTGAGACCGTGACCGAGAACGACGACTCGACGCCCAGCGTCGTTCGGTACGGGCCCGACGACAGCCTCACGGACGTCGTCGACGACCCGGGAAGCGGCGGGACGTACGTGCTCGTCTTCGAACTCGGCGCTCCCGTCAGCGTCGACGTCGGGGCGCTCGGGTCCTGTGCCTTCCCTGCGGGCGACTACGCGTACGTGGGGAGCGCGTTCGGCGCGGGAGGGTTCGGCCGTGCCGAACGCCACCGGCGGAAGCTCGGCGGGGAGGGCGACACCGTCCACTGGCACGTCGACGCCCTCACGACCCACCCCGAGACCTCGTTCGTCGCCGCCCTCCTCGTGCCCGGACGGGCCGTCGAGTGCACAGTCGCGCGGGAACTCCCCCCGGGGACGTACGACGGTTTCGGCTCGTCGGACTGCGACTGTCGGTCTCACCTCTCCCGAGTCGCACGTACGTCGGTCGAACGAGCGGTCCTGACGGCCGTCGACACCGCAGGCTCCGCGTGACGGTGTGGGTTCGACGTCAAGAGAAGGGAGGTCCCCGTAAGATGTCTCTCCCCCCATCGAATGCGACGGCGTGGGCATCGCCGCCACGTTCGGGACTGCCGACCGCTCGGACGTTCCCGTCCGTCCGGAAGCCGGGTGGTTCCGGTAGTCGGCGCGTCAGAGGCACCCCGGCACCTAGCAGTACCGGACGCACCGACTTTACTTCACCTCTTGTGCGTCCGGTCAAGGGGTGAACACCTCTATTAGAAGCTATCGCTTTGTTAAATACGATAAGTCCGTGCGTTCCCCAGGGACGAACTGATAACCGAGAAATAGGTCGTCGCCGCGGGTCGAGCGAGAGAGGCACGCTCAGGTCCCGAGGTACAGTTCCGCGACTTCCTCGGAGTCCAGGAGCTCCGCCCCCGTCCCCTCCATCCGGGACTCACCCATGTCGAGGACGATACCGCGGTCGGACTCTTCGAGGGCGCGCCGGGCGTTCTGCTCGACCATCAGGATAGACGTCCCCGAGTCGTTGATTTCGGCGATTTTCTCGAACATGTCGTCGACGAGGCTCGGCGCCAGCCCGGCGGAGGGTTCGTCGAGGATGAGGAGGTCCGGGTCGAGCATCAGCCCGGCCCCCATCGCGACCATCTGCTGCTGCCCGCCGGAGAGGTTCCCGACGAGGGTGTTCGGCCGGTCCTCCAGTTCGGGGAACCGCTCGTACACCGCCTGGACGCGCTCTTCGAAGACGGCATCGTCGTCGAGCGACCACCCGCCCATCTTCAGGTTCTCCCGGACGGTGAGTTTGTCGAACACGTTCTCGGTCTGCGGGACGAAGCAGATGCCGTGGTCGATGGCCTCCTCGGCCGAGAGGTCGGTGACGTCCTCGCCCTGGAAGCGGACCGTCCCCTCGCGGACGCGGAGCAGGCCGACGATGGTCTTCAGGAACGTCGACTTCCCGGCCCCGTTCGGGCCGATGATGGTCACCATCTCGCCCTCCTCCATCTCGAGGCTGGCACCGTCGACGATGATAGCGTCGCCGTAGCCGCTCACGAGGTTCTTCGCTTCGAGGAACATCACACCTCCCCCCCGAAGTACGCCTCGAGGAGGTCCTCGTCGTTCTGGACCACCTCGGGCGGACCGCTCGTGAGCACCCGTCCCTGGTGCATGCCGATGACCTTGTCCGAGATGTTCATGATCATGTCGACGTCGTGCTCGACGATGAGGACGGTCAGCCCGTCGGCTTTGAGTTCGTGGATCATGTCGATTATTTCGTCGGTGAGGCTGGGGTTGACCCCTGCCATCGGTTCGTCCAGGAGGAGGACGTCCGGGTCCGCCATCAGGGCCCGGCCGAGTTCGAGCAGTTTGCGCTGTCCCCCCGAGAGGTTCCCGGCGTACTCGTCGCGCAGGTCCCAGAGTTCGAGATGCTTCAGGAGGCGTTCGGCCCGGTCGGCGATTTCGGCCTCGCGGTCCGACGCGGTCCCCGCCAGCGCGTGGACGACCTTCTCGCCACGGTGGTCCTGCCCGCCGAGGTGCATGTTCTGTCGCACCTTCATCCCGGTGAGTTCGCGCGTAATCTGGAACGTCCGGACCATTCCGCGCTTCGACCGTTCCTCGGGAGAGGTGTCGACGACGTTCTCCCCGCGGAGGTAGACGTCGCCGTCGTCGGCCTCGTAGAAGCCGGTGACGAGGTTGAACGTCGTCGACTTGCCCGCGCCGTTCGGGCCGATGAGGCCGACGACGGTTCCCTTCTCCACCTCGAACGAGGCGCCGTCGACGGCGACCAGGCCGCCGAACGTCTTCTTCAGCCCCTCGACGCGGAGGATGGGGCCGGCGCTCATCGCGTCGCCTCCCCGAACAGCCCGTCCGGTCGCGTCAGCAGGCCGACCACGAGGAGCGCGAGGCCGACGAGCGGCTTGTACTCCGAGGGGATGACGACGACGCTCAGTTCCTGCGTGAGGCCGATGGCGTAGCCGCCGACGACGGCACCGACCGGGTCGCCGATGCCACCCAGGATGACGGCGGCGAAGATGGGGATGAGCGTGAGAAAGCCCATCGTGGGGCGGAGCTGTGCGTCGAGTCCGAGCATCACGCCGGCGATGGCGGCGATGACGCCGCCGACGACCCAGACGTACAGCACCAGCCGTTCGGTGTCGACGCCGCGGATGCGTGCGAGGTCCGTGTCGTTCGACGCCGCCCGCATCGCGATGCCGATGTCGGTCTTCCGCAGGAGGCCGAACGTCAGAGCCAGCACGACCAGACTGAGGACGACGATGGCCACCTGGTCCGGGAGTATCTGGACGCCGAAGTACGACGGCGCCTGTTCGATAGGGACGTCGAACCGCTTCGACCCGCTCCCCCAGACGACCCGGATGACGTTCCGGAGCACGAACGAGAGGCCGATAGAGACCACCAGCAGGACGATGGCCGACCGGTCCCGGAAGTGCTGGAACACGGCCTTGTCGAGGGCGACGGCGATGGGACCCATCGCCACGATGGCGAGTGCACCAGAGGCGGCGATGGGCAACCCCACCTGGGTGTTCAGCCCGAACGCGATGAATGCCCCGAGAGCCATGTACTCGCCGTAGGCGATGTTGATGAAGTCGAGTATGCCGAAGATGAGCGTCAGCCCCAGCGCACCCAGCGCGATGAGGCTCCCGGTGACGAGGCCGAACCAGACGAACTGGACGTCGAACGCCGCCATCTACTCTCCCTCCATCGACTGGCCCGCAGCCAATCGCTCTCTGTCGCCGAACAGTCCCTGGGGACGGTAGTACAGCACCACGATGAGTGCGATGCCGATGACGATGAGCCGGATGAACGGGAGGTCGCCGCTGAACGGGACGTCGCTCGGGATGAACCGCGTGACCTGACGGATGCCGACGATGAAGACGGTCCCCGCGATGGCGCCGACGTAACTCCCTGCCCCGCCGATGATGACTGCCGCCCAGACGCTGAACGTCAGCGCCGGGAGGAACTGCGTCGGCGTGATGGCGAAGAAGAAGTGTGCCCACATCGCGCCCGCGAGGCCCGCGACGCCGGCCCCGAGGCCGAACGACTTGAGTTTGAACACCGAGGTTCGCTTTCCGAGCGCCCGCGGCACGTCCTCGTCCTCGCGGATGGCGTGGAGGACGCGGCCGAACGGACTGCGCGAGAGTCGGGTGAACGTCGCGAGACACACGCCCAGGACGACGAGTCCGACGGCGAGGTAGAAGAGGTCGTAGCCGACGATGAACCCCCCGAGCGGGAGGGGGAACGCGCCCGACATCGGCCGCGGAATCTCGTTGATGCCCTGCGCACCCGCCGTCAGCCACGACTCGTTCGTGATGACGAGGCGGATGAACTCCGCCGAACTCAGCGTCACCATCGCGAGGTAGTCGCCCTCGAGCCGGACGCTGGTGAGCGCGATGACGACGCCGACGAGCGCCGCCAGCACGGTGGCGACCACCACTCCCACGACGACCGGCAGGTCGAAGCCGACGACGCGTTCGGCGAGCAACCCGCTCCCGGTCGGGGTGGTGAGGATGGCCGACGTGTACGCGCCGACGCCGAAGAAGCCGGCGTGCGCGAAGTTGAGCAGGCCCGTGTCGCCCCAGTGCATGTTCATTCCAACGGCGAGCAGCGAGTAGATGACGAGGATGATGCCGATCGTCACCAGGAGCGTCGCGTACGCCATCAGGTCTCTCCTCCGTGTCGTGTTCGGTGTCTGTCCGTCCGTCGCTGAATCATCATTGGTGGAATCATCTGTCTACGGTGATGAGGTGCCGCTGTGCGGCGGCGAGTCGGCTGCCCGGCGGACAGCCACCGAGACCGGCCGTCGTCGGCCGTTACTCGGCGAGTTCGTCGGCGGAGTAGGTGATGACCTCCGACCACTCTCCGTCCTGCGCTTTCAGAGCGGCGAACGGTCCGAGGGGGTCGCCGGTGTCGTCGAAGTTCTGCGGGTTCGAGGCGCCCTGGTAGTCGATCTCCCCGCCGTTCGCCAGCACTTCCTTCCCCGCGGCGAAGTTGCTCACCTTCTCACCCGGCGGGTTGCCGAGGTCGGAGAGGTGGTTCGGGACGGCCTGCCGGTTGGCCTCGCCCTCCTTGACGAACGCGAGCGCGACGAGGTTCATCGCGTCGTAGGCCGCCGCCGAGAACGCCCCCGGCTCCTTGTCGTGCATGCTCTGGTGCTGCTCGGCGAACTGCTCGTACGACGGGCCGGGTGCGGGCGCCTGGCCGACTGCGCCCTCGATGACGTCGGGACCGACCTCCTCGATGAAGTCGGGCGTCAGGACGTCGTTCCCGAGGAGCAGCTGGAAGTCTTCCTTCGCGCCGGCCTCGACGTAGTTCTTGAAGAACAGCGCCGACACCTCGGTCCCGGCCGTCATCGAGACGACCTCGGCACCGGAGTCCTGGAGCTTCTGGACCTCGCTGCGGTAGCTGGACGCCGTCGGGTCGAGCGCCACCTCCGTGAGTACCTCGCCCCCGAGGTTCTGGAAGTACTCGCCGGACGCCTTCGAGAAGCTCTGTGACCCCTTGTCGTTCTTGTACGCCAGCGCCATCTTCCGGTGACCCTCCTCCTGGTAGGCGTACTGGGCCTGACAGCGCGCCCCGATGCTGTCGGAGGGGACCGTCCGCCAGACGTACTCGCCGCCGACGTCGTCGAGCTGGATGGTCCCGGTCATCGGCGAGACGAACGCGAGTCCGGAACTCTGTGCCGGCTCGACGAGGCTCGGCGTCACCGTGCTCGAGGGACCGACCATCGCGGGCACGTCCTGGCTGTCGAGCGTTTTGAAGCCGCTGATGGCGGGCTGTGGCTTCGTCTCGGTGTCCTGCTCGGTTATCTCGATGCTGCTCTCGAGGACCCCGGCCGTGTTCACGCCGCCTTCGCCCTCGAGCGCAGTCTGGATCCCCCGCCGCGAGTTTGGACCGATCCACCCGAGGCCCCCACTGAACGGTGAGAGGTTGCCGACGGTGATGCTGTTCGAGCCGTCACCGTCGGAACTCCCGCTGGTCTCGGTGTCGGTGGACCCACCGGCGCTCCCGCCAGAGCCACTGTCGGACGAGTCGCCGCCGGAACTGGTATCCGTAGACCCGCTGGAACCGCCCGAACCACCACCCCCGGCACAGCCTGCGAGCCCCGCTGCGCCAGCCAGTCCGAGCACTTTCAGGTACCGTCTCCGATTCACTCCTGCCGCCTCCCTGCCATCTTCTGGCATGGATTTGTGGTATGAATACTGGCACAAATAGGTAACGATGTTCAACGACCATGAAGGATTAGGGGCCGTGCCTCGGCCGACTAAATCACAGAATAATATGCCTGTTTTTTCGTGTGAATACGTAAATACGTCGATAAACGCGTTCTAATACCCTTATAGCTCTACGGACCTATCGCACGAATTAGTGTTCAGGTCGACCCACGGCTGTGAATATCCAACACGACTCGTGAGAGACAGCCTTTTCGCTCGTGGTTACTGGAAATACACACGTGTGAATTGGAGTGTTCACACGTACGAACAGGTTTATATCCTCGGCGTCGGCTACTCGAACCATGCCCGGCGACGGTCGAGAACGGAACGAACACGGTCAGTTCGCGGACCGGATTCCCGCAGAAGAGGCGATGCGGGTCTTCGAGTCGCGGGACGACCCCGCACGTCCGCTGACGGCCGGCGACATCGCCGACGCGCTCGACTGTTCGCGACGGACGGCTCACAACAAACTCGGCGAACTCACCGAGCGCGGCCTGTTGCGGACGCGGAAGGTCGGTGCCCGGAGTCGCGTCTGGTGGACCCCACTCGATGCGGCGTCACAGCGCGGCGAGGACGGCGGCCGGCGGAGCGCCGCCACGGACGCGGCGTACGAGGTGGAACTGCCCGGGTCGGGAGACATCCTCGAACGCCGCCGAGAGGCACTCCTCGCGGCGTACGACTACCTGAGCAGCCACCCGCAGGCGAAGAAGGCGGACTTCCTCCGCGACGTCTACCCCGACCACAGCGCGGAGTTCGAGTCCGCGGAGGGGTGGTGGAACGCCATCCAGCCGGCCCTGCGCGAGATGCCTGGCGTCGACCCACCGAAGGAACGTGGGCACATCTGGCACTACCTCGGCGGCTGACGCGGCGGACGGAGACGGAGGGATTTATCATGACGGACTCGTCCCTGACACACGTCGTCGACATCTGACGGAGTAGCTGGAATGGATTCAGAACGCGACACACCCGACGCCGGAGACGACGAGGAGTTCGACGTCTACGCGTCGGAGGTCGAGGGCAAGCAGTACCGGGGGACGTCGTACATGCCGATGCCGTACGACGATCTCCTGGACGCCCCCGACACGAACGACTACCCCGACCAGGGTGAGGGTGGCGGGTTCAAACTCCTCGACCTCCCACGCGTCCCGAAGCTGAGTCACGTCGTCGGCCCGTCGGCCATCATGCTGGGCGCCAGCGTGGGCAGTGGGGAGACGCTCTTCTGGCCCGTCCTGGTCGCCCAGAGCGGGTGGGCGCTCTACTGGGCGTTCTGGATCGGCGTCGTCACACAGTTCTTCGTCAACACGGAGCTCCAGCGGTGGACCATCGCCACGGGCGAGAGCGTCTTCCGCGCGTTCGGCCGCGTCAACCGCTTCTGGCCCCTCTTCTTCCTCCTCGCGGGACTGGTGAGTCTGGGGTGGCCCGGGTGGGCTGCCGGCGCCGCACAGGTCGGCGCGTGGGCGGTCGGGTTCGCCGACTGGAAGCCGCTGGGAATCGGTCTCATGCTCCTCATCTTCCTCTCGTACCAGCTCTCGCCCGTCATGTACAACGTCGTCGAGGGGGCACAGTTCGCCCTCGTCGTCGTCTCCATCCTCGCCGCCGTCGTCCTCGCACTCGTCACCGGCTCCATCGGGCAGCTCTCGAACGTCCCCGCCGGCGCCCTCGCGGTGGGGGCGCTCCCGCCGGGGACCGACATCGCCGTCTTCCTCGGCGGACTGGCGTTCGCCGGCGCCGGGGGGTACCTCAACCTCTCGCAGTCGCTGTGGGTCCGCGAGAAGGGGTACGGGATGGGCAACTACCAGGGGCGACTGAAGAACCCCCTCATCGGGGAGGAGCCGGAGCCCATCCAGCGCGACGGGTTCACCTTCGAGCCCACAGAGGAGAACCTCCGCCGCTGGCGCGGGTGGTGGCGTGTCATCCAACTCGAACACTTCCTGACGTTCGTCGTCGGCCTCCTCATCGTCGCCACGGTGTTGATGACCGTCGCCGCGAAGTTCGCCGCCGGCACCGACGTCACCGGAATCGACATGTGGCTGTCTGTCATCTACCCGCAACTCTCCGGCGTCGGCGCCGTGCTCGTCCCCCTGGTCCTGTTCGTGGCGCTGTTCACCACCGAGTACGCCATCGTCGAGTCGTTCGTCCGGAACAGCGCCGACATCATCTACGAGGCGCACGGCCGGCAGGCCGGGTGGTCGCTGCCGACCATCTTTCTCGTCACCCTCACGGCGTTCACCCTCTGGGGGGTCGTCATCATCCTCCTCCCCTTCGAGCAGCCGTTCTTCCTGCTCGTCGTGGGCGCGGCGATGTCGGGTGTGATGATGTGGCCGTACATCGCGCTCACGCTCGTCATCAACACCACGCGGCTCCCGGTCCACCTCCAGCCCGGGTGGCCACGGGTGGTCGCCATGTGGTGGGCCACCGCCTTCTTCGGCTACTTCAGCACGCTGCTCATCGGGCGGACGCTCGCGGCCGACTTCGGCGTCACCCTCGCACGGACGGACCCGGCCGTCCTGGGGAGCGCCCCCGGGGGGTACGCGCTCTGGGCCGGGTTCGTCCTGGTGCAGGCGTACACGATGGTCCAGACGGTCCGGGCGAAGCGCCGCGCATCCGACGTCGACGAGTCAGTCCGCGAGGCCGCACGCGGGTGGCTGTCGTGACCGACACGGGGCAGACCGGTCTCGACAGAGGGTTCGCCCTCCTGCGCCGACTGCGGTACCCCGTATACCTCGGTGGCCTCGCCGTCGTCGTGGTCGCCTCCACGGCCGCACCGCCGGCGGTTCGACCGCCGCTCGTCGCCCTCGCGCTCTGCGTGATGTGTACGACCTACCTCGCCGAACTCCACGGTCGAGCCGACGGGATGCGTGCGGAGGCGGCCGTCACTGCAGTCGCCGTCGCGGGTGTCGCCGTCGGAGCGTACCTCCTCGCGACGACGAACCGCCTCGGCGGCGCGCTGTTCGTGCTCGGCGGCGTACTCTTCTTCCGCGCCGTGGTGAGGGGGACGGATGACTGACGCGGCCGACGCGGACTCCCCCGAGTCCGACCACCTCCGGGTCCACTACGGGATGTCGGGATCCGTGCCGCTCCGCCTCTTCGAGTTCGTCTTCGAGCCGGCGGGCTGTTACGTCCTCGACTGTGGGGGGTTCACGCCGATGTTCGACCTCGCGCGCGGCAGACACACGCGGCGTGCAGCCCACGTCGACGCCGTCTACCACGACCACGGCCTCGCGGGGTTGCTCGCGAGCGCCGACACCGTGACCTGGTTCGCCTGGGAGCGCGTCGAACGCGTCGTCCTCCACAACGGTGGGCGCTTCACCCGCCCCAAACTGCGTGTCGTGACCGGAGCAGAGACGCCGTCGCCGTCGGTACGGCTCCACGACGTCGACGTGGCGGCGCTCTCGACGGCGCTTGAGCGGTTCGAGGAGCGAGTTCGCGTCGAACGGAGTGCGGGCGCAGGACTGCTCTGACTCACGACCGTGGGTGGCGGACCTCGACCCAGGCGACGTCGGCCTTCGCGTACCGTTCGGTGTCCGTCGCGTCGAAGTCGGGACCGGGGGCGACGACGAATGCGTCGGGTTCGTACCGGACGGCCGCGTCGTCGTGGTGGACCCGCGTTCCCGCTCGCGTCAGGAGGTCGACCGCCCCGCGCTGCACGGGCTGGTCGGCGACGGCCTCCTCCCGTCCCCCTGTGTCGTCGCCCACTGTTCAGGCGACCGCCACGGCCAGCTTCTCGACCGGGTGGGGGGGCTCTTCGCCCTCGTGGTCGCCGAGCTGGGACCGGCAGGAGGCGCCGGGGGCGACCACCGTCTCCCCGGGGCTCGCGTCGACTTGGTCGTAGAGGATGGCGGCGATGGCCTTCGACATCGAGTAGTGCTCGGCCTCGTAGCCGAAGGAGCCAGCCATCCCACAGCAGGTCGAATCCAGCGGGTCGACGTCGTACCCCACCCGGGTGAGGACCGAGACGGTGTGGTGGTCCTTGTTCGTCGACTTCTGGTGACAGTGGCCGTGGTAGGTGAGCAGTTCGTCCCGTTCGCCGAACTCGCGGTCACCGAAGAGGTCGAACGTGTCGACGTACTCCATCACGCCGTAGCTGTTCGCGGCGAACGTCTCCACCTCCGGCCCCGACAGCAGGTCGAGGTAGTCAGACTGGAACATCACGGCGTCGGAGGGCTCGACGACGACGACGTCCCACCCCTCCTCGATTTCGGGGACGAGCGCCTCGACGTTCTGCTCGGCCTCCGCGCGCGCCTTGTCGAGGAACCCCTTCGAGTGAGGCGCTCGCCCGCTGCCGGCGACGTCGTCGGGAATACGCACGTGCACGCCGGCGGCCTCGAGCGCTCTGACCGCCGCCTTCCCCGCCTCGGGGTGGTTGTAGTTGGTGTAGGTGTCGGGGAACAGCAGGGCGCGGTGGACGGCCTCCGACTCGTCGACGGTCGACCCGCCACGCTTCTCGAACCACGCCGCCAGCGATTTGGAGGCGAACGTGGGGAGGGTGCGGTCCGCGGCGATGCCGAGCGTCTTCTCCATCACCCACCCCGACCCGGGGAGCTTCGTCGCGAGGTTCGACAGCGGCGCGAGCGAACTCCCGACGCCGGAGAGCGTGTCGATGTTGGCGAACACCTTGTCCCTGAGGCTGGAGCCGTTGCGCTGGTGGTACTCGTGGGTCACCTCGGCTTTCATCTTCGCCATGTCCACCTCGCTCGGGCAGTCCTTCGTACAGCCCTTACAGCCGATACAGAGGTCGAGCACCTCGTGGACGAACTCGTCGGTGAACACCTCCTCTTCGTCGAAGGCTCCCGACATGGCCTGCCGGAGCATGTTCGCCCGGCCTCTCGTCGACTGAATCTCCTCTTCGGCGGCCCGGAAGGTGGGACACATCACGCCGCCGGTCGTCTCCTGTGGTCCGCGACAGCCCGCACAGCCGTGACAGAGTTCGGCCATGCCCTGGAAGCCGTTGTCGTTGTCCCAGTTCAGTGTCGGGTCGAACCCGGCGTCGAACTCGTAGTCGGGGTCGAACCGGAGGTTGTCGGTCATCTCGTGGTCGCCGCAGACGTTACCGGGGTTGAGCAGCCAGTCGGGGTCGAACGCCGACTTGAGGTCACGGAACACACCCCAGAGGTGGTCGCCGTACAGCTTCCGGTTCCACTGGGTCCGTGCGCGGCCGTCACCGTGTTCGCCCGAGACGCTGCCGCCGTACTTCACGACGAGGTCGGTCACCTCGTCGGCGATGGCCTCGAACGTCTCGACCCCCTCGACGGTCTTGGTGTTGACGAGCGGGCGGATGTGCAACACGCCCGGCCCGGCGTGGGCGTAGTAGCTGGCGAACGTGTCGTGCTCCTCGAGGATCTCCTGGAAGTCCGAGACGTACGCCGGGAGGTTCTCGGCGGGGATGGCGGTGTCCTCGATGTAGGCGATGTGTTTCTCGTCCGTCGTGCGCCCGAGCAGGATGGGGAGGCCGGATTTGCGCATCTTCCAGAACTTCGCCCGCGTCTCCGCGTCGTGAGCCTCCATCGAGGTGACCGCCGTGTGGGCCGTCTCGGTCACGTCTGCGGCTCCCGGGGTGGGGTCGACCTGGCTGTCCCCGTCGGGTACCCGGTCCGCGACGAGGTCGGCCACCTGCTGTCGGCCGTGGTCGTCGTCTTCGGCGTAGAACTCGACCAGGAGGACGGCGTTCGTCCCGTCGGGGAGCAGTCCGACGACGTCGCGGAACTCCGCCGTGTCTCGGGCGAGGTCCAGGAGGACGTCGTCCATCACCTCCACCGCGGCCGGGTCGTGTTCGAGGATGGGCGCGACGTCCTCCATCGCGTCGACGACGCTGTCGTAGGTGAGTAGGGCGACGGAGGCCGTGTTCGGGATGGGTTCCAGCGAGACGGTGGCCTCGGTGACGATGGCGAGCGTCCCCTCACTGCCCGCCAGCAGGCGGGCGAGGTTGACCGTCCCGGGTTCGGAGTCGGGGTCGAGACCGGCGTTGTCGGGCGTCCGTCGTTCCCCCCGCGCCTCGTCGACCAGCATGTCGAGGTTGTACCCCGAGACGTTCCGTTTCAGGTTGGGGTACCGCTTCCGGACCTCGTCGGCCTCCTCGTCGAGGACGCGGACCACCTGCGCGTACACGCGGGGAAGAATCTCGTCGCTGTCGGGGTCCGCCCTGGCGCGGAGTTCGTCGACCGCCATCTCGCCGAACCGCTCGACGCTCCCGTCCGCGAGGACGGCCTCGCACTCTTCGAGGTAGTAGTCCGTCTTGCCGTACTTCAGCGAGTGCGCCCCGGTGGAGTTGTTGCCGATTGCCCCTCCGAGGGCGCTCTTGTCCCCCCACGCGGGGTCGGGGGCGAACTTCAGCCCGTGTGGCTTCAGCTCCCGGTTCAGGTCGCCCAGGCGGGTTCCGGCCTCCGCGCGTGCGGTAGCCCCCTCGGGGTCGACGTCGACGACCGAGTTCATGTGTCGCTGGAAGTCGAGGACGACCGCCTCGTTCACCG
>NZ_JBEPXO010000066.1:0-21682 GCF_041641895.1 Salinigranum sp.
TGTCTCAGATTCCGTCTCCGGGCTCTTGCTCTCACAACCCGTACTGATTATCGGCACGGTGGGCCGTTACCCCACCGTCTACCTAATCAGCCGCAGCCACATCCTGTGGCGCCGGAGCGTTTCGGCCGCCCGGCATTCCAGCGTGGGCGTCGTATGGACTATTAGCCTCAGTTTCCCGAGGTTATGGTCCTCCACAGGGTAGTTTGGCCACGTGTTACGGAGCTTTTCGCTACGTTAGACGTACAACTAGCATGGCTAAATCGGACCCCGATAGCAATGACCTCCGGCAGGATCAACCGGAATGGTCCCTCTTCCGTTTGGGGGCGGAAGAGGGGGGTGGCGGGATTTGTGCCCATGCGGGCACGAATCACCGTTCGCATTGCAAGGTCCGTCCAGTGACACGCGCGGTCTCGGAGAGACCGACCGAGTGTCACCGAACTACCAGGGCTAACATCAGATTCCGTCTTACGGCGGACCGCAGGGGGGGAATCCTCACGAGTGGTTCGGACCTGAACCAACGAGGCTGAGGGGTATAAACCCGTCGAAGCTCTCTGGTTGCAGTCCGAGGCGAGCGCGGGCCGGGTTGAACGGCCCGCAGTCGCGGTGCGTTGTGCGCTTCGCATCACACCGAAACGGCCTGTCGTACTTAACCCCATCGAACCCGTTTCGCTGTGGGGTCGAGGTGGGGGGAAAGCGTGTGTGGCAGTCCGGGGGGATGCCGACACACCCGGCGTGACCCGGGTGCGTCCTTCGCATTATCTCGAACGCCGGGGGAACATAAAAGGCCGTCGAAGCACCGCCGCTACGTCACTCGGTTTCACGGGACACTCCGACATAAGTGGACGGAACGAACGTCCGTGAAGATTCGGGACGTGGTACCACTGACGAGTCTGGCTACTCGGCGACACCGAGTCCTTGGGCGACTACTCCCCCACACCGTCTCGGTTCCGCTCGTCGCGCACCGCGCGTGCGTTGATGTTACTACCGACGTACGTATCGGCACGCCAGGGTTCCGCGTGACAGGAATATGACAGGGGGAACGCGAGCGAGACGGGCAGTCCTTTTATAAGGGTGCCGTTTATAAGTGCGGACAGAGGAGACATAAACGATACATGAGTACACCGGCAGACTCAATCGAGATTCAGAACGTCGTCGCATCGACCGGTATCGGCCAGGAACTCGACCTCGAAGCGCTCGCCGAGGACCTCCCGGGCGCAGACTTCAACCCCGACAACTTCCCCGGCCTCGTCTACCGAACGCAGAACCCGAAGGCCGCCGCGCTCATCTTCCGGTCGGGGAAGATCGTGTGCACCGGGGCGAAGAGCATCGACGACGTCCACGAGGCGCTCGGCATCATCTTCCAGAAGCTCCGCGACCTGCAGATTCCCGTCGAGGACGACCCCGAGATCACCGTCCAGAACATCGTCTCGAGTGCGGACCTCGGCCACAACCTCAACCTCAACGCGCTCGCAATCGGCCTCGGTCTCGAAGACGTCGAGTACGAACCGGAGCAGTTCCCCGGTCTCGTCTACCGGATGGACGAGCCGAAGGTCGTCATCCTCCTGTTCGGGAGCGGCAAAATCGTCATCACGGGTGGGAAACAGACGAGCGACGCGGAGACCGCAGTCGTAGAGATCGTCGACCGTATCGAGGGACTCGGTCTACTGGGATGAGCACGCGGGGGGTACCAGAGACGTTGTCCGCGGGGGCGTCCGTGAGGGAGGCGGCCGCCCACCCGCGTGAGACGACCGCTGCCGGGAGTCGCGAGCGATGACAGCCCGGGAAGACATCGCGTTCCTGGTCGGGTCGGAGTGTCGTGTCGAGACGCTCCGGATACTCCGTGAGGGGCCACGCAACCCGAGCAGTCTGGCCGAGGAGGCCTCGTGTGCGCGTGAGACGGCACAGCGAAACCTCGCGGGGTTTACCGACCGCGGCTGGGTGGAGAAGCGGAACCGCTCGTACCGACTCACGACTGCCGGGCAGATGGTGCTGGAGCGGTACGAACAGCTCGAACGGTCAGTGGAGAACGCGAAGAACCTCGACGTCTTTCTCAGCAACGTGGGCGACGTCGGTGACCACATCGACACCGACCTCCTCGCCGCACAGACGGTCACGACGTCTACTCCCGACTGTCCACACGCACCGATCGAACGCTGGCTCACGCTCGTCGACGAGACGGTCGAGACCTACTACGGAGTGACGCCCATCGTCAGTCGAGTGTTCAACGAGGCTGCGGAGCAGGCCATCGGCCCGGACACCCACATGGAACTCGTCGTCGACCAGTCCGTCCTCGAGACGTCACAGGAACGGTTCCCGGAGGCACTCGAACTGGCGTTCGAACTCGACCAGTTCACCCTCTGGGTGGCGCCGACGGAACTCGAGTACGGCCTGACCATCGTCGACGGTCACGTCTGGGTCGCCGCCTACGACGACTTCGGGAACGTCGTCGCGAGCGTCGACGGTGACGACGAGCGGTTCCTCGAGTGGGCGCAGAGCTGTTACGACGACCTCCGGTCACGGTCTCAGCGGGCCGAACCGGAGGACCTCTCACTCACGTGAGAGGACGGGCCGCACCCGTCGTGGATGACCGACGGACGGGACGGCGTGACGGGTGTCGAACCCGGGAGTCGGTCACGACTCGACGTCTTCGGAGAGCACCTCTTTCACCACGTCGGGGTCCTCGAGGAGCTGGTGTTTGGTGTAGCTCCCCTCGGCGCTCCCACCGCTGTGTTTCGACTGCTCGATGATGTCGAGGAAGGCGTGTTCCTTCAGCAGGTCACGGACGCGCCGGAGCGAGAGCGTGTCCGAACCCTGCTGTGCGCAGATGTTCTCGTAGACGTCGTAGACGCGGCTCGTCCGGAACCCGTCCTCGTGCCGCGCGGACAACGAAAGCATCGCGAGCGCCTGGAGGACGTACCGCGAGTGCGGCGTCGACCCGCGGATGAGTTCGCGGAACCGGTCCGTCTCCGCACGCTCGCGCGCCTGCGTGACGAACTCCTCTTTGACAGTCGTCGACCCGGTTGACTGCGCAATCTCCCCCGCGTACCGGAGGATATCGATGGCCTTCCGCGCGTCACCGTGTTCGCGTGCGGCCAGGGCGGCGGCACGGGGGACGGTCGAGGGGTCGAGCACCCCGTCGCGGAACGCGTCCGACCGCGCCTCCATGATGGCCCGGAGCTGGTTCGCGTCGTACGGGGGGAAGACGAACTCTCGTTCACACAGCGAGGACTTGACGCGTTCGTCCATCCGGTCCTTGTACTGAATCTTGTTCGAGATGCCGATGACGCCGAGTTTACACTGCGTGATTTTACCCGCCTCGCCCGCCCGCGAGAGCTGCATGAGGATGTCGTCGTCGCTCAACTTGTCGATCTCGTCGAGGATGATGAGAACGACGTCGTACAGCTGGTCGAGGATGCGCCAGAGTCGCTTGTAGTACGTCGAAGTGGACAGCCCTTTGTCCGGGACGCGGATGTCGGTCTCGGCGGACCGGTTCACCCCCTCGGCGATGGTCTGGACGGCCTGCGTCTCGGTAGTGTCCTGCGCGCAGTCGACGTAGGCGAACGTCGCCGTCACCGACTCCTCGCCCGCCGTGTCGACGAGTCGCTGGGAGACGTACTTCGCACAGAGCGACTTGCCGGTCCCCGTCTTCCCGTAGATGAGGACGTTGCTCGGACTCTGCCCGAAGATGGCCGGGTTGACCGCCGCTGCGAGGTTCGATATCTCGTCGTCCCGACCGACGATGCGGCCCTCCCCGGGGAGGTGACTGATCTCGAGGAGCTCCTTGTTCGCGAAGATGGGGTCCTCTCGCGTGAAGAGGTCGTCGGCGGCGTTGGGCATACCCAGCCACACCGGGTTTCCGGTGAAATGCGTTGTGATTCACGCGCCGAGAGACGCACACCACGTTTCCGGTGAAACGGGGGGTCGACGGGTGGGCGGTGCACCTGAAACGGCGGTTTTGCTTCACCGGAAACGTGGTGTCCGCTCCGAGAGGAACGGCGAAGAAGAGTGGGGAAGCGAAGGGTAGAACTACGAGTGAGACGCGGGAGCGACGGTTCGACCGGAATCGACCCGACAGCGTGATCCCCCGACGGCCGTCTGCTGTCGGCGAAGTAGTCGCTCAAGTCGACTCGCCGGCGGTGAGAGTTCGTCTGACAGTTCCCGTGGAGCGTTGTCCTGAACGGACAGATAAAACGTATGCTGAACGGGGTGCGGTAGAGTAAACAACAAACTGATTTAAAGTTTCTGTTCTGTCGGTAGCGGGAGTCCGTTCGTCGTCTGTCCGCCCGCCGGAGAGGTTGGAGAAGACGAAGGAGTCGGGGAAGACGAAGGAGTCAGCGGGGTGCAGACACCGAGAACGGCAGGCCACGAGGGGACCGACTCGAACCCAGTCTCGCTGCGAGACGAGTTCACCGGAAACGAGGTGTGTCACAGTGACGTGGAGACCCCCTCTCTCTGCACGAACGGTTCGCCTCCGAGTCGGCGCCGCGCCGGACTGTTTCGGACCGCTGCACCCGACGAACGACACAGCACGAGTAACGCGTGCGGGGGTCGAGAGGGTGGACGTGGTTCGATGTCGTTCACCGGAAACGTGGTGTGTCACAGTCGAACCCGGACACCGTCGTAACCGGCCCTCGAGCGGGCAGGACGGAGGGTCGGATGCATCGGACCACAGGGGGCGAACACGGACGGGGAGAACCCGAGACGCTGTCGGGAGCGACCCGGAGACACTACAGGAGCGATACCGACACCACCACACCCGGTTCACCGGAAACCCGGTGTGTCCGAGGGAGCACACACCGCGCCGACGGCGGGTGGAAGTCGTCGCACAGTCGTGGGTTCCTTCACTGGGAACAGTCGCGTCACAGTTGCGGATTATTTCACCGGAAACGCGGTGTGTCGACGCCTTCGGTGTGTGCTCTCGAAGCCTCTTCGCCCTCGGCTCCCGCGCCCTGTCGCCCGGTTCACCGGAAACACGGTGTCTCTCTACCAAACGCGACGACCACCGATGCGGCAACCACTGTTCACCGGAAACGTGGTGCGTAGGCGTCGATACAGCCGTGTGCGTTCACCGGAAACGGGGCGTGGGCGTTCAGCAGAGAGGAGGGTCGGACGGGCGACGACCCAGTGGTCGCCGACCTCTCACTCCTCGAACGAGTCGGCGGTGACGACGCGAGTCGCCGACGCGGCGTCCGGGTCGTCCGTGTCAGCGTCGACGAGGAGGACTGCCCACTCGTCGCGCACCGAAGGGATGCCGCTGAAGAGGTGTTCGGGGACGAGCGGCATCGGAATCGGGACGTACGCGTTCGAACGCATGTCCGCCACACCGTCGTAGACACCGACGCTGCGCCCGTCGCGCGTCTGGACGCGGAATCGCTTGTCGTCGGGGTCGCGGTAGTACGAGTAGGGGAACGACTCGGACTCCGGACAGCCGACGCCGTCGACGTCGTCGAAACACGCGAGGACCGTGTCAGTCTGCTCCGATGTGTCAGCTTCCCCCGACGAAGGCTCCCCGTCCGTGTCCTGTGAAGCTTCCACGCGTCCCGCGGCCGCTCCGGAGTCGACGAGAACGAGCGAGCGGTCGTCGCCAACACCGCTCTCGCGCCAGACGAGGTCGGCGGGTGCCGTGTCGGTTCGGGTGGCCGCGTACCCTCCTTCGGCGAGGGGGATGCGGTCCGGACCGTTGTAGAACGTCCGCCGACCGTGGTCGTCCTCGGCGGCGACCAGTGGTGGCCGGTGTAACACCCGGTGGACGACGCGCGCGTCCGCCTCGCTCCCGACGACGAACAGCGAGAAGCGGTCGCGTCCGGCGTTGTTCCGGAGCCGCGAGAGGAGCGTCGTGGGCGTCACCTCGTCGCTCCCGAGCGGTTCGACCGCGACGCGAGCGTTCGTCGCGCGCGAGACGAACGGGGAGGCGTCGGTCGTCGGTTCGGCGAGGGAGGCCGGAAGCCACGGCTTGCCGGGGGTCGTCACCTCGTACCCGCGCGCCTCGCACGTCGCCTGGCCGAGTGCCTGGAGTCGGTCGGTCATCGTCGAGAGCTACGGACTGGACGGTCAAACCGTTATCGTGCCACCGGGCCGTGAGACACAACTCGTTTCTTCGCGGGCCCGCTACCCGGACGTGATGACAGACGAGTCGGGCGAGCGTGCGCGCGGGAACGACGAGGCCAGCGACGGGACAGTCCGCGACGCCGCCGACGGTGCCGACGAGGCCGTCGTCCGCGACGCGCCCGACGAGCAGAGCGACGAGACGCCGCTCTCTCTGGAGGAGTTCTACCGCGCAGTCGAGTGGGAGGGGCGGCCGGTCGTCACCGCCGCGGAGGTGGCCCGCCGGACGGACCGCTCGCAGGCGACGGTCGCAGAGTCGCTCGCCCAGCTCGAACGTGAGGGGTCGGTCCGCTCTGTCGACGTGGAGAGCGACCCGGTCGTGTGGTTCCCGAGCCAGTGGGGTGACCTCGCGACGCGCGAACGGGTGGTGCTGTTCCCACAGCGTCGGGAAGTCGTCGTCGACGCGCCGACGCAGTACACCCGGGCACGGATGGCACAGTTCGCTCACCTCGTCGACACGACGGGGGACCGCGACTCCGGTACGAGAGGGTACCTCTACCGCATCCGGCGCGAGGACGTCTGGAGCGCTCCGTTCGACTCGCTCTCGGAACTGCTGGCGCTGATGCGTTCGGTCCTCCCGCGACGGTCCGGTCCACTCGAAGACTGGGTGTCGGACCAGTGGAAGCGGGCGCACCAGTTCACGCTCTCGACGCACGAGGACGGCTACACCGTCCTCTCGGCGGCCTCCGAGAACCTGATGGGGAACGTCGCGCGGCAGAAACTCGACGAGGAGCACCTCCACGCGCCCATCTCCGACACGGAGTCGTGGGTGCGAGACGGCGCGGAGGCGGCCATCAAGCGCATCCTCTGGGAGGCTGGCTACCCGGTCGTCGACGAGCGCGACCTGGACACCGGCGACCCGCTGGACGTCGACCTCCACGTCGACCTCCGGGACTACCAGCGCGAGTGGGTCGACGCCTTCGTCGAGAAGCGGGCGGGCGTCCTCGTCGGCCCGCCGGGGAGCGGCAAGACCGTCGCGGCGATGGGCGTCCTCGAGGCCGTCGGTGGCGAGACGCTGATTCTCGTCCCGGGTCGCGAACTCGCCGCCCAGTGGCGGGAAGAACTCCTGACACACACTTCCCTCTCCGAGGAGCAGATCGGCGAGTACCACGGCGGCGTGAAGGAGATACGCCCCGTGACCATCGCCACGTATCAGACGGCGGGGATGGACCGGCACCGCTCGCTGTTCGACTCCCGGAAGTGGGGCCTCATCGTCTACGACGAGGTCCACCACATCCCCTCCCGCGTCTACCGCCGAAGCGCCGACCTCCAGACCAAACACCGGCTGGGCCTCTCGGCGACACCGGTACGAGAGTCCGACGACGAGGAGGAGATATTCACGCTCATCGGCCCGCCCATCGGCACCGACTGGACGAAGCTGTTCGACGCGGGCTACGTCCAGGAACCGGAGGTGGAAATCAGGTACGTCCCCTGGCGCGACGACGAGGCGAAGAACGAGTACGCCTCGGCCGACGGCCGGGAGCGGCACACCATCGCCGCAACCAACCCCGCGAAGATCGACGAGGTCCGCTACCTGCTCGCCCAGCACGACGACGCAAAGGCGCTGGTGTTCGTCGACTGGCTGGACCAGGGGCGCGACGTCTCGGCGGCACTCGACGTGCCGTTCGTCAGCGGCGAGACACCCCACTGGGAGCGCGAACGCCTGTTCGAACGCTTCCGCGAGGGAGACGTCCGAACCCTGGTCGTCTCCCGCGTCGCTGACGAGGGAATCGACCTGCCGAACGCCGGACTGGCCATCGTCGCCTCGGGGCTCGGCGGGTCACGACGACAGGGGGCACAGCGGGCCGGCCGGACCATGCGGCCGGCGGGGAGCGCCCTCGTGTACGTCCTCGCGACACGGGGAACGACCGAAGAGGACTTCGCGCAGCGACAGACCCGTCACCTGGCGGAAAAAGGGGTGCTCGTCCGCGAGAACGACGTCTCCTGAAGCTCCTGAGACTCCTGAGACTCCTGAGACTCCTGAGACGGCGGTCCGGCGACGCCGTCCGGAGGAGACTCCCCGACGCCCGACTTACGAATCGGCCGACTTCGGCTCGCCGCCGGCGGAACTCAGGAGCACCGAACTCAGCTGTTCACGCCACTCGTGAAGCTCTTCGATTTCCTCTTCGACCGCCGCGAACCGGCCGTCGACGCTCTCGGAACCGCCCAGTCGCTCCTCCAGCGACTCGACGGCGGCGGCGAGGTCGTCGACCGTCGCGCGCACCTGTTCGATGGCCGCGGCGTTGTCTTCGACCCGCTCTGCCAGTTCCGCGCGGGCCCCCGACTCGTCGGCCAGCCGTGCGTCGACCTCCGCGTCGAGCGCGTCGACCTCCGCCGCGACGTCACCGACCTGGGTCTCGACGACGTCGACTCGTGCCCCGACGGCGTCGACGGCCTCGTCCAGTCCGCCGAGCCTCTCACCGTGGGCCGAGAGCGTGTCGTCGTGACCGGCGAGGGAGTCCTCGTGACCGGCGAGAGCGTCGTCGTGGTCGGAGAGTGCCGCGTCGACGTCCTCGAACCTGCCGTCGTGTCCGTCGACGCGTTCGTCGAGTCGTTCGACCCGTTCTCCGTGTTCTCCGAGTCGCTCGTCGTGGGAGTCGAGCCGCTCGCCGTGTTCGTTCGTCCGGTCGTCGAGCGAGTCGAGACGGCCGGCGTGTGCTCCGGCCCGCTCGTCGACGCGCTCGAACCGTTCGGCGTGTTCCCCGAGTCGGCCGTCGAGCGACTCGACGCGGCGGGCCTGGCTCTCGAACCGCTCGTCGGTGTCGTCTCGGACCTCTCGGAGCGTCCGCTCGACGTCGTCGACGTCGTCCGCCACGTCCTCGAGTTCACGGCGCTGACTGTCGAGGAGTTCGTGGAGTCGGGAGAGTTCGGCTTCGACGTCGTCGACGACGTCCCAGAGGCTCCCGAGGTTGCGGCCGTGGATTCCGACGTCGCTCCGGACCTCCGAGAGCGTCGACTCGAGGGAGGCGACGTCGCTCCGGACGGACTCGATGACCTGTCGCCCGGTTCCCTCCTCGTCGAGGAACTCCTCGAGTGCGTTCGTGTAGGCCTTCAGGTCACCGACTTCCGTCTGTAGCTGGCGGATTCGTGCGTCCATCCGCCCGCTCTCGTTGGTCGAGTGCTCGAACGTGTGTCGGATCCGCTCGATGTTCTCCAGGAGTCGCTCGCCGACGTCCTCGTCCGCGCCGGGGACGGTTGCCGAGAGCGACGCCGCCTCGGCCCGCTTGGAGAGACGGTCCGGCAAGTCGACGGCGGCGTTTCCGTTCTCGGATGGTCGGACCCCGCGCTCCGCTCGCGGTTCACGCTCCGCTTTGGATGCGTCCTCCGGGGGCCGGTCGCCCCGCGGCGACTCGGAGGCGTCGTCGCCGTTCGCGGCGGCCGACGTCGCCTCGCTGGACGGACGGCCGAGGCCGACGACCGTGTCCTTGCTCCACCCCTCCTCGACGACGGCGGCGCCGTTCTCCGGGGACGCCGCCCCGTCGGCCACGTCGTCGGCTGTCTCGCCATCTGGTGTCGGCTCGGCGTCGGAAGCCTGCTCGGCGTCGGCGGCCGTCTCTGCCTCCTCGGCCGCGTCATCGGTCACGTCTGCCCCGTCCGTCGCGTCTGATGCGTCGCTCCCGTCGGGGTCGGCGACGTCGGCCGCGTCTTCGTCCGTCTCGGTGGCGACTTCGTCGAGTCGCCCCGAGATGGCGTCGATAGCCGTGACGCGCTCTTCACCCGTCCGTTCGGCTTCGAGGAGGCGTTCGAGCGTCTCCACGTCCTCGACGGCGTCGAGTTCGTCCTTCAGTTCGGCGACAGAGTGGTCGGCAGGGTCGGTGAGTGCGGTCATGGTCTCGAATGGTCTCCCGAGGGTGTCCGGGGGGACGGGTCGCCGGCACGGGTCTCGGCCGCGAGCCGTCAGCCGTCCGTCAGACAACCTGATTCGTGGTAACGACTCACGGAGACCGGCATAAATTCGACCCTCAAATTATCTCGGTTAATAATTCGTCCGCTCGACACGTCGAGGTGGGTGACGGCTGCATCGACTCGGACCGTGTCGACTCGGGCCGCGTTGGCGAACGGTTTTACCGCTCGTCGTCCACCTCTACTCGTGACCCTTCCCGGCGTCGACCTCTCGGCGACCGACGACTATCGGTCCCGGGTGGCCAGGCGACTCCTGGAGTCGGACGCCGCCGTCGGCCGCGCCTTCGAGTCGTGGCGTGCGTACGTCCGCGACCACCACGGTGCGGTGTTCGAGACGCCGGGTGTCGACCGGGGAGATGCGAGTGCCGTCGCGACGCTCACGAGTGACGCGGGGGGAGAGGGAGGCGCCGACTCGGACACCCTCTCCGCTCACCGGCTCTTCGTCGACACGCTCACGTTCGCGGCCGTCGTCGACGCACTGCAGGACCGAATCGAGACGACGTTCGGTGTGCGTGTCGAAACGCCGGCCGACGCGCTCGACCTGACCCCCGCCCGCGAAGCCGTCGGGGCGTCGCTCGTCGACGCCGACCCCTCCCCGGACGCCCTGCTGGAGTGCGACGCGGACGACCTCCGTCGCGTGTACGAACGGACCGTCCCGGCCTCGTCCCGCCGCGTCTTCGGCGAGTACTACACGCCCCCCGGACTGGCCGAACTCGGCGTCGAGGAAGCGGCGAGTCGGGTCGACGGGTTCGGCGACGGGGTCGTCGTCGACCCCGGGTGCGGGGCGGGCGCGTTTCTGACCGCGACCCTCCGCCGCAAGCGCCGGGCGACCGACGGCGACTCGGCAGGGCCGGCCGCGTCGCTCGACCGTCTCTCGTCGACCGTCGTCGGCATCGACGTCAACCCGGTCGCCGTCGCTGCCGCCCGGACCGCGTACCTCCTCGCGCTGCTCCCGGCCGTGGCCGACGCCGACGTCGACCGACTCTCGATACCCGTCTTCCTGGGTGACGCGCTCGGACTCGCCGACGACGCACCGAGGACGGGGGTCGAAGGCCGCACGAGCGTGCTCGTCGGCAACCCGCCGTGGATTCCGTGGGAACGCCTCCCCGAGACGCAGAAGGAGCGACTCAGAGCCGGACCCATCGACCGACTCGATCTGTTCGACCACCGCGGCGCGTCGGCCCGACTGGGTCACGCGAACGACGACCTCTCGCTCCCGTTCGTCTGGACCTGTCTCGACCGCTACCTCCGCGACGGGGGCGTCGCCACCTTCGTACTCAAACGCGACCACCTCAGGGGACCCGCCGGCCGCCTCGTCCGCTCCGGCCGCGTCGGGCCGCGGTCACTCGCTCTCGACCACGTCCACGACTTCGGTGCCGTGGACCCGTTCGACGGCGTCGACGCCGCGGCTGCACTCTACGTGTTCCGGGTGGGAGCGGACGCCCCTGACGCTGGGCCCGGACTCGAGGACGACTCTGCGGTCCCCACGACCGTCTGGGAGGAACGTGACGATGCCGCGAGAGGGACGGACGCGACGTCGGCGTTCGCGTCGCTCTCTGCGCTCCGGTCGGCGCTTGCCCGGACGGAGACCGGACTCATCCCCGTGGACGCCGACGACCCGGCGAGTCCCTGGCGCCGCGTCGACGCGTCGGTCGCGGCGGTCGGCGAGTGCGACTACCGCGTTCGACACGGACTGAAAGACGACGCGAAGGCCGTCTTCAGCGTCGACGACGACGTGCTGGGGCGTATCGAGTCGACCCACGTCTACCCGTACCTCCGCTCGAAGCACGTCGTCAAGTGGGGGTTGTTCGGGCACGACCGGTTCCTCGTCCCGCAACGAAAGGCCGGAGAGGCCAACGCCGACGAACTCGCCCGGGAGGCGCCAGCGACGTACGACTATCTCGAGTCGAACCGCGAGCGCCTCGAAGACCGGGGGTCGTCGTGGTTCGACGGCGGCCCCTTCTACTCGCTGTTCGGCCTCGGACCGTACACCTGGGCCCCGTACAAGGTGGTCTGGTGTCGACTGGGGTTCAAACCGCACTTCGCGGTGGTCTCGACCGTCGACGACCCCGAACTCGGCCGGAAGACCATGGTGCCCGGCGACCACTGCATGTTCGTCGCCTGCGACGACGCGGACGAGGCTCACTACCTGTGTGCGCTGTTGAACGCGGGCCCGTACCAGCGCTGCCTCCGTGACCTCGCCGGTGGCGGGAAGGCGAGCCTCTCGAAGACCGTCGTCTCGTCGCTCTACCTCCCGACATGGGAGGGGACGCCGCGACAGGAACGACTCGCGACGCTCTCGCGTCGAGCGCACGAGGTCGTCCCGGCGTACGTCGACCGGTCGAAGCGGGCGTACAACCGGCTCACCATCCCGGAACTCGAGGAGGTACAGCGGGCGGTCGACCGGACGGTCGCCCGCTTCCTCGCCGACCGGTAGCGCGCGGTCCGATACGTGACCGGGGATGTTTCGTGAACGGGAATGTAATGAGAACAGGAGTGTATCCGTGGCCCGTCGCCCCGGATGCACCGTCTCCGCCCCACTGGCTGGCCGACGGACGATTCAGACCCGTACGGCACGGAACCGCAGTCGCCGATAGTCGACGACCCACGCTCCCTCCCGGAAGTGGTCGTCTTCGAGACGGGATTCGACCGCCGAAACGACTGCCGCGTACTCGTCGTCCGAGAGTGTGGGAAAGAGCCCGTCGCCGAACATCGAGAGCCACTCGCGGAGGCCCGCTTCGCCCCGGTCGAGCGTCGTCGGCCGGTCGAACAGGCGGGCGTCCCGGACCTCCAGTTCGTGGGATTCGAGCCGCGGGGCGTACGCGCCGACGCTCGGGAAGTACCACGGGTCGCCCGCCTCGTAGCCGCGTTCTGTGAGTTCACACCGTACCGCCTCGACGACGCTCCCAACGTTGCCCTGGCTGCCGAGTTCGGCGACGAACGCCCCGCCGGGCCGCAGGAGACGGGCCACCCCTTCGAGGACGGCGTCGTGGTCCGGCCCCGGCACCCAGTGCAGCGCCGCGTTGGAGAACACCGCGTCGAACGCCGTGTCGGCACCCACCGCGTCGACGAGGCGACGGGCGTCGCCGTGGACGAACCGGAGGCCGTCGACGTCGCCGTGGCGGGCGCGCGCCCGGGAGATCATCTCGCGGGAGCTGTCGACGCCGACGACGCTCGCGCCGCGGTCGACCAGTCGCCGGGAGAGCTGACCCGTCCCACAGCCGACGTCGAGGACCGTCGTCCCCGCGTCGACGTCGAGCAGTTCGGTGACGCGCTCGCCGTACTCGTAGACGAACGCGCACTGGTCGTCGTAGTCGGCGGCGTCCCACCCGTCCGGCGACACCTCGTCCTCGCGGTCGGTCATACGCCACCTACGCCGAGGGGGAGGTAAGCGTCGTGGGTCGACGTGACACTCGGGGTGTGAATGAGAACGTTTAAATTTCGAGGGACGACTACGATACGATGACCGCTCTTAGCTCAGCCTGGTAGAGCAGCCGACTGTAGATCGGCTTGCCCCCCGTTCAAATCGGGGAGAGCGGACTTTTGCTGCGAACGACGTGAGCAGTCAAAAGTCTCCTCGAAGCGATTTGAGCAGACGATGTCGCAGCCCGCGCAGCGAACGAAGTGAGCGAGCAGGACCGTCTCGGCGAGTTCAAATCGGGGAGAGCGGACTTTCTCACCAGTTCAACTCCGAGAGGCTTCGGCTTGCCCCCGCTCCCGTGAGCGTAGCGAACGGCGACGAGTGCGAAGGACGTCTCGACTCGCCCACCTCCACAAGCTCTCGACCCGTATCGACTGTCTCGCCTCCTCAGCCGTCGCCCTCGGTCTCCTCGCGACACTCCGACACCCGGCTGACCAGCGTGGTCACCGGGAAGTCCTCCTCGTAGTCGAACGACGCGAACATGGCCTCGTAGCGGTTCGAAGAGAAGAGGAACACGATGATGTCGTCGAAGAACAGCGTCTGGGCGTTGTACGCGCCGCGCCCGATGAGTTCTCTGAAGTCGTCCCCGGTAATCTGGTTCGCCATGATCAGCTGGTACGCCTCGTCGAAGTCCTCGACGGAGTAGCGGTCGGCGACGTCGTCCCGCACGAACTCGAGGTCGTAGTCGAAACTCCGCAACTGGGCGACGATCCGGGGAGTGAACCCCTCGAGACTCCGAATCGCATCACCGATGTTCGACATAGCAGAGGGGAACGTCGGAGCGGCAAAAATCCCTCGCGTATACAACGGGTAACTACGCCGACCGGTCCCACCGAGCACCGACGTCGCGGGCCGTCCGCGTCACTCCGACTCCCGAGCCCCCCACACGACCTTCTCCTCGTCGAGTTCGACGACCATCCCCTCTCGTACTTCGATTTGGCACGACAGCCGCGGGTAGCCGAACCGGTCGGCGAGTCTGTCGTGCCAGTGCTCGGGTCCCGGTCCCGTCCGCAGCCGTACCCCACAGGTGGCACACAGCCCCCGGCCACCGCAGTTGACCCGGTCGGTCAGTCGCGTGTAGGGCGAGAGCCCGTGTTCGAGCAGCACGTCGCGGAGCGTCCGTCCGGGCCGAGCCTCGACGACCGTCTCCCCTCCGGCGTGTCGGACGGTAACGGACACCCGTTCCGTGTCGGCGTCCACCGCGTCCGCGCTCGCGTCCAGTCCGTCGGAACCGGCGTCGTCTGCGCGAGTGCTACCCCGTTCGTCGCTGGTAGCAGGGGGTCCGTCCGCCTGGTCGTCGGTGCGGGTCACGTCGTGGCGACGCCGTGGCGCCGACGCGTCTGGTCCGTCCTGTCCGTCGTTCGAGAGTTCACACGCGGAACCAGTGACCCGCGGGCATTGAACGTGCCGACCATGAATACTCCGGTTCTGTCGGGTGTGTGTCGGAAAGTACCAGTATATACCAGAAATACGACCAGTTAAGCGGGTGGCTCTCGAAGGGTGAGATATGGTACCGCGCGCGGCGACGACTCCGGTCACGGTATCGGCGACGATCAGAAAGCCGATGAACGAGCACAGCACGGTGACCGTCGAACTCGGGGAGACGAACGAGACGCGACACCTCGTCGAGTACGACTCCGAGCGCGTCCGGCAGGTCCTCGGCGCCCTCCCCGCCGGGACGACGCTCCCGGTTCGGATGACCCGGGTCGGAAGCCGGTCGAACGTCTGGCGCGTGACGGACCTGCCGGGAGCGCCCGAACCGAGAGAGTCACGGGTCGAACCGTAGCCACCGACGCCGCCCGAGCGGACACGCTCGACGGACCGGGAGACCTGTCACGTCGTCCCCGCTGCGCTGATTCGTCGTTCCCGCTGTGCTAGTTCGTCGTCCCCGCTGTGCTAGTTCGTCGTCCCCGCTGTGCCGTCTCCCGGCCGGTCGTCGTCGGGGCCACCGAGTCCTGCCGAGAACGACGCCGTTTTCGACGTCCCCCGAAAGGTCGAGATATGGACCACCCCGACCTCCACTACGAGAGCGCCGTCGAGGTGCGCTACTCCGACCTCGACACGTTCGGCCACGTCAACAACGCCGTCTACGCGACGCTCTGCGAGGAGGCCCGCGTCGACTACTTCCGCGACGTGTTCGACCTCGGCGTCCACGACATCAGCTTCGTCGTCGCCCGGATGGAACTCGACTACCGCAAGGCCATCCCCGACGTCGGCGACGTCACCATCGCCGTCGGCATCACCGGCTTCGGTCGGACGAGTTTCACGATGGGGTACGAACTCCGGTACGGCGACGACGTCGTCGCGACTGCCGAGACCGTTCAGGTCGCCGTCGACGAGGCGGGCGAACCCATCGAGGTCCCGACGGAGTGGCGCGACCAGGTCGCTGCCGCCCGCACCCGTGCCGACGACGCCTGACGCCTCGTCCACGACCCCCGGGACAACGCTTCTCACGTCACACGACGAACGACGGCTGTGAGTGACGATACCGACGCGGAGAAACGCGACACGGCCGCCCGATTCGGCCGGGCGGCGACGGACTACCGCGACAGCGACACCCACAGACGGGGCGAGGACCTCGAGATGCTCGCGGCGTGGTGTGCCGGCGCCGACCGCGCACTCGACGTCGCGACGGGCGCTGGACACACGGCGGGGGCCCTGAACCGTGCGGGCGTGGCGTCCGTCGTCGCCGTGGACGCCGCGCCGGCGATGGTCGAAGCGGCCGTCGACGCGTACGGCGTCGAGGCCTGTGTCGCCGACGCGGAACGTCTCCCCTTCGCGGCTGCAGCGTTCGACGCCGTGACCTGCCGCATCGCCGCCCACCACTTCCCGGCCCCGGAGAGCTTCGTCGAGGAGGCGGCGCGGGTCCTCACCCCCGGTGGGACGCTCGCCTTCGAGGACAACGTCGCCCCCGCGAACCCGCACTTCGCGCGGTTCGTCGACGGGGTCGAGCGCCTCCGGGACCCGAGTCACGTCGGCCTCGACACCCCGGCCGAGTGGCGCCGTCGCTTCGGGGCCGCGGGGTTCACTGTCGAGGAGGAAACGACGGTGACGCGCCGACTCGACTTCCGGGCCTGGTGTGACCGGACGGACGTGAGCGAACGCGACCGGCGGGAACTCCGTCGCCGGTTCACCGAAGCCGACGCCCCGCTCCACGAGCGGTTCGCCGTCGTGTCCGGCCCGGACGGGGTCGAGTCGTTCGTCGTCCCGAAGCGCCTGTTCAGACTCCGGAAGCGCGCGTCGCCGACCGGTGGCGACCCCGGACGCGCGGGCGAACGGTAGACGTAAACCAGCCGCCGTCGTGGCCTCCGACGTGAGTTTCGCCGCGCTCGAACGCCGGACCCCACCGCTCGTCGCGCTCGCCGTCGCCGTCGTCGCCGTCTCGACGAGCGCGATCCTCGTCCGGTGGTCGACCGCACCCTCCGCGGTGAAGGCCCTCTACCGGGTCGTCTTCACCGTCGGCCTCCTCCTGCCGTGGGCGCTCACCCGGTACCGGGCGGACTTCGGGCGACTCCGTCCCGCGGACGCGCTCGTCGCCGGCGTCACCGGCGTCGCGCTCGCAGTCCACTTCGCGGCGTGGTTCGAGAGCCTGGTGTGGACCTCCGTCGCGGCGTCGGTGACGCTGGTCCAGTCACAGCCGTTGTTCGTCGCCGTCGGCGCGTGGGCGCTCCTGGACGAACGCGTCACCCGCCGTCGGGCCGCAGGCATCGTCGTCGCCGTGGCCGGGATGGTCGCGATGTCGCTCGGGGACCTCCTCTCCGGCGTCGCGCTGACGGGCCAGCGCCCGCTGTACGGGAACGCGCTCGCGGTTCTCGGAGCCGTCGCGGCCGCCGGATACGTCCTCGCCGGTCGGTCCATCCGCCAGCGCGTCTCGCTCGTCCCCTACGTGACCATCGTCTACACCGCCTGTGCGGTCACCCTGCTCGCACTCGCAGTGTGGGAGGGGCACGCGCTCGTCGGCTACCCACCACGCGAGTGGCTGCTGTTCGCCGCGATGGCCGTCGGCCCGGGACTGTTCGGCCACACGGTCATCAACTGGGTCCTCGCCCACGTCGACTCCTCCGTCGTGAGCGTCTCGCTCCTCGGTGAACCCATCGGGTCGACGCTCCTCGCGGTCCTCTTGCTCCCCGGCGAGGTACCGAGCCTCCCGACTGTCGTGGGCGGCGCTGTCGTCCTCCTCGGCATCGCGGTCACGACCACCGGCGACCCTGCGGACAGCCCACCCGGTGGCTGACGCCGAGAACGAGGTCAGTGGACCTTGAGTTCGACGCGCCGGCCGTCGGGGTCGCGGACGTACGCGGCCCAGGCGCGTCCGTACGCTCCGTAGCGCTTCTTCGGTTCGTCGGGTTCGACCGTGACGCCGGCCGCTCGAAGGTCGTCCAGCAGCCCCTCGAGTTCCTCCCGCGAGCCGACCTCGTTCGACCGCAGGAGCAGACAGACGTGTTCGCCGCCGACGTCGCTCCCCGCGAACTCCTCGTCGGGGACGAGGTGGAGGTGTCGCCCGCCGGCGGCGACGGCCACGTACGGGACCTCGTCGCGGTCGTACCGCTCACGGTCCCGCACGGGGAGGCCGAGCAGGCCGTGGTAGAAGTCGAGCGCGCGGCCGAGGTCGGCGACGCGGAGCGCCACGTGGTCGAGGTCGACGACCGAGAGATCCACCGTCGCGTCACTGTGGTCCGGAGACATAGCGTGACTGTTCGGGCGTCCACGAAAAAATCGTGTCGCCGCGGTGGACCCCGACGCTCCGGTGGACCCGACCCCCTGGTGTGGACGAGGCCCGCCTCGACCGCCAGGAGTCCTCCCGACCGAGGCGGCCACCGACGCGCTCCCGACACGCCAGCGCCGTGGGACGGGCACCCATCCGGCCGGAACGTTCACCCGGGACAGGTGCCTACGGTCCCCATGACAGACGACCGCACCCGGCGGGACCAGGTCCGACGGGCGTGGGACGCCGTCGCCGACGACTACGCCGCCGCCCGACGCGCCGACGGTCCCGACACCGCCCTGCTCGACGAACTCGCGGCCGACCTCCCAGCGGGGGCCCGGGTGCTCGACGTCGGCTGTGGCGACGGCCGGCGGACCATCGAGACGCTGCTCGACGCGGACGCCTCCCTGGACGTCGTCGGCCTCGACGTCTCGCGCGTCCAGCTCGCGCTCGCCCGCGAGGCGGTCCCGGCTGCCCACCTGGTCCAGGCGGACATGACGCAGCTCCCTGTCGCCGATAGGACAGTCGACGCGGTGACCGCGTACCACAGCGTGTTCCACGTCCCGCGCGGCGAGCACCCGACGGTGTACGCCGAGTTCGCACGCGTCCTCCGGCCCGGCGGGTACGTGCTCACCACCGTCGGGAAGGGGCGGTCCGAGTCGGTCCGGCGGGACTGGCTCGGCAGCGGCCACGCGATGTTCTGGAGCACGCCCGGTGCCGAGGTGACGAAGTCACAGCTAGAGGCCGCCGGCTTCACCGTCGAGTGGGAGCGGCACGTCGACGACCCGCTCGGGAGCACGGCGCTGTTCGTCCGCGCCCGCCTCGGTGACTAGCTACTCGAGGAGTTCGCGCGTCTTCCGGTGACGGTAGCGGAACATGGGCTCGAAGCCGACGACCGACAGCGGCCCGAGGACCTCGTCGCCGAGGGGGAAGGCGTACTCGACGTCGTCCTCGACGACAGTCTCGTCGCCGTCGGCGAAGAAGCGGTGGGTGTGTCGCCACTCGCTGAACGGCCCGTCGACCATGTCGTCGACGAAGCGTGCCGTCCCTTCGCCCTCCTCGCGTTCGACGATGCGAGAGACGAACGACTGGCGGGGACCGACGCCGAACGGTCGCGTGGAGAGCCGTATCTGCGTCCCGACGTCGAGGACCGCCGGGTCTTCCTCGCCGTCGGGGCCACGGACGGCCTCGACCCGGAGGTTCATCCACCCGGGCGTGAGCGCCTCCAGCCCCTCGATGCGAGAGTGGAACGTCCACACGTCTTCGAGCGGTGCGGCGACGCGCGTCCGCCGCTGGTATCTCGCCATACCGTCGAGTAGGGGGTCGAAGGCAAAGGGGCACCGGTCCGGGCAGTCGGACGCGGCCGTCGAGTCGCGCGGGGCGGAGTCAGGCGGTCACAGCCGACGGCCGAGGCCGACGCCCACACAGAACGTCGAGACGGCGAGCGTGGCCACCACCGGATACGTCCAGAGGACGACGGCCGCGAGCGCGGCGGCGACGATGACAGCCGAGACCAGGGCCGGAGTCGCGCGGCGCCTGACGGCGTCGCGTCGGTCTGCGTTCGATTCGAGCGGGGTGTGTGGTGGAACGATGTGTTGGACCATCGGGGCGGTGTCTGCGAGCGGCGTGGTTCGCGTCGCACCGACCGACCGGCGGCGAACGTCGGGGAGGGCCGAAGCGCGCCGAGGACGTGGCCGGCACACCTGCCGACGAAGGACCAGCCGGAGAGACGGCCACGCGCGTACTCGTCGGTCGGCGTCGGACGGAGTCGACGGGAGTGTCTCTTCGGGGAGCGGCGGCCGAACCGTCGCACACCGCGGGCACTCCCGGCGAGTGGAGGGCGGTCGCCAGTCGAACAGGAGGGTCACGGTGGTCGTGGCTCCGACGGAGTGGTACACATCGGTGGTACCACCTGTGCTACTGGTCTAAATCCACCGGAAAAAACCTGTTTCAGGCGTGGTACCACCCGTCACACGGACACGTTCGGCTTTCGATGTCCGGTCGTGTCCGGTCGTGACGTCGTCCGTCGTCGAGCGTTCAGAACTGTGTTCGGCGTCTCTAAACTCGGAATCCGGAACTCGAAACTCGGAATCCGACACTCGAGCCCCGTCGACGAGGGAGTCGTGGCCGTCGTCGAAGGGTGGTGAGGACCGTCTCAGAGCGTGAACCGGGTGACCGTCGTGCCGGCGACGGTGAGGTCCTCGTCGGTGGCGCTGGCGACCGTCACCTGGTTCTCACCGTACTCGATCCCCAGTTTGGCCGAGAACTCGCCGTCCGCGTCGGGTTCGACGAGGCGGGTCTCGCTCGGCGTCTTCACCGAGACGACGACGCCGTCGGTGGTGCCGGAGATGACGAGGCTGTCGCCCTCGAACCGCGTGTTGACGCGCAGTTCCGGGCCGGCGGGCAGGTCGGTGTCGAGGTAGCGCTCGCGGACGAACTGGGGCATCTCGACCGGTTCGCCGACGTCGATGCTGTGTGCGAGGCGGACGTACTGGGCCATCGACCACGCCAGCGGCGTCGCCGCGCCGGTCCCCTCGCCGAACTCCCAGTTGTACGCCGTCGAGTACTCGCGGTCCCAGACCTGCTCGGCGATCATCCGGCCGGAGTTGGCGAACCGCTGCATCGTCTCGAGGAGATTCTGCGGGTCGAGTGCCTCCTCCTCGCGCGCCTCGTTGAGGAGTTCGTACTCGCCACGCTCGCCGGTGAAGATGGGCCAGAGCCGTCCCTTCCCCTTGGCTTCGACGGACCACGGCGCCCCCTCCTCGCCGCGTTCGCGCTCGCCGTAGCCGTCGCCGTTGTACCGGTAGAACGCCGGACCGTGCGGCGTGTCGACGCGGATTGTCGAGTCGACTTCCGCGACGGTGTTGGTGACGACCTCGTCGTCCCACGGCTTGATGCCCAGCCTGGTGAGTTCGAGGAAGCCACCGTCGATGATTTCGCGCTCGTCGAGCGTCGGGCCGTTGTTCGCCAGCGTCCGGAGGTGACCCGCTTCGGGGTCGCCGTCCCGGGTGATGCGCACGTAGTACGGCGTGTTGGTGTGGCGCTCGGTGCCGGTCTCCGTCGCGGTCCACGACTCGACGTTCTCGGTCCAGTCGTCGGCGAGCGCCAGCCAGATGAGCGCGTCCTCGGTGTGGCCCTCGTCGAGCGCGACGGCCGCACCACACGCCAGTCCCGCGATCTCTGCGGCGATGGACGAGGGTGAGTAGCCGGCTTCCTCCTCCCAGCGCTCCTGGGCGGTCGGCGGCCCGTTGCGGGCCACGTAGTCGGCCGACCGTTTGACGTTCTGGTAGGAGTAGTCGACGTCGTCGAACGTGACGCCGTTCTCCGCGAGCATGTACGCCATCACCTGCGGGAAAGAGATGTTGTCCATCTGCTCTCCGCCCCACCGCGTCCGACCGTTGAGGTAGGTGTTCTGCGGGATGAAGCCGCGGTCGTCCTGCTGGTAGTTGTAGATGTACGACAGGTTGTCGATGGCCGTCTCGATGTCGCCGACGGCCTCGAACACGGTGAACACCTGGTAGAGGTCGCGCGACCAGGTGAAGTTGTAG
>NZ_JBEPXO010000067.1:0-21367 GCF_041641895.1 Salinigranum sp.
ACGGCGACTCACGTCGGCGTCTCGGCGTCGCGTTCGACCCGTCTCAGCACGCGACCGAGGATGTAGCCGACGAACGGACCGACGAGGCGCCAGTACAGCCCGAACTTCCACGCGGAGACCGTGTCGGTCCCCGCGGTGCGTGCCTCGTAGGTGACGAGGGTCCGCCCCTCGCCGTACGGGACGAACGAGAGGCCGGCGACGATTTTCGCGTATCCCGGGCGGTCGAAGCCGCAGAACTCCTCGCTCGTCAGTTCGACCCACTCGATGTCCGGCCGCCACACTTTGCCGACGGCACCGAACACGAACTCCTCGCCAGCGACGTCCGCGAGACGGACCCAGGTGCCGCGCGTGGCGAGGTCACCCAGCGTGAACGACGTCACTTCGGGCACCGTGCCCCCGCGGAGCCGCGCGGTCGCGCGCGTCGGGAGTTCTCGCAGCGCGCCGAGCAGGCCGACGACGGGGCCGAGCCGCGTGAGGTCGGCCGCCAGCGCCGCCTCGTACGTCGCCGCCGGGGACGCGTCGACGACGACGTGGCGTCGACTCACGGTGTCGTACGTCGGGAGGACGCGGTCGATGTGGAGCCGGGTCGGAACGCCGGGACCCCCGGTGGCCGCCGACCGGCCGAACCGGCGGGGAAGCGTCGTGCGCATGTCGTCTCACCGTTCGAAGGGAGGTGCGCTACCGAGAAGTACCCGTCAACTGGTTCTCACGAGTCGAGAGCCGTAGGACTCGCGGGCACACGAACCGCGAGTGAACGTGACGCGTGAGAAGCGGTGAAACGGGGGCAGTGAAACCGAGGGGGGTGCGTTACGCGTCGTCGGCGTCGGTGCCGGTGCCGGTGTCCGCGTCCGGTTCGCCGTTGACGTCGCCGCCGTCGGTCGCGACTTCGAGTTCCTCCTCGCCGCCGTCTGCGATGGCCGTCTCGAGCTTGCGCTCGTACCACTGCCACTCGGCGGTCTTGAGGCCGTAGTCGTCGAGCTTCCACGGGTCACCGTCCTCAACCTTCGGGCCCTCGAGCCAGGAGTTGACGAAGTTCCAGACCCAGATGAGCTGCCCGACGAAGATGATGAGCGCGCCAACGGTGGCGGCCTGGTGGAGCGTGGCGAACTCGGGGAGGTAGGTGGCGTAGCGCCGCGGCATGCCGCCGTAGCCGAGCAGGACCATCGCGAAGAACGTCACGTTCGTCCCGATCATCGAGAGCCAGAAGTGCGCCTTCCCGAGCGTCTTCTGGTACATCCGGCCCGTGTAGAGCGGGAACCAGTAGTACAGCCCTGCGAAGCCGGCGAAGGCGATGGCGCCCATGACGATGTAGTGGAAGTGTCCGACCACGTAGTAGGTGTCGTGGAGGACGAGGTTGACCGGGATGGAGGCGAGGAAGACGCCGGTGACGCCCCCGATGATGAAGTTGGAGACGAAGCCGATGCAGAACAGCATCGGCGTCGTGAGCCGAATCTTCCCGTTCCACATCGTGGTGATCCAGTTGAACGTCTTCACGGCACTCGGAATCGCGATGGCGAGCGAGACAGCCATGAACGAGGCGCGCAGGCGGGGGTCGATACCCGTCGCGAACATGTGGTGTGCCCAGACGCCGAACGAGAGCACGCCGATGGCCAGGGTGGAGTAGACGACGAACTTGAAGCCGAACAGCCGCCGCCCCGCGAAGCGCGGCAGGACGTACGAGACGATGCCCATCGGCGGCAGCACGAGGATGTACACCTCGGGGTGGCCGAAGAACCAGAAGAGGTGCTGCCAGAGGATGTAGCCGCCGTCGACGGAGAAGAACGTCGTGCCGAGGTTGCGGTCCATGAGCAGCATGATGATGGCGCTGCCGAGCAGCGGGAACGCGAAGAGGATGAGCCCCGACTGGGTGAGGATGGTCCACGAGAAGATGTCGAGGTTCGCCCAGGTGACCTCCTCGGCACGCTCGGTGAAGATAGTCGCGATGAAGTTGATCGCACCCATCGTCGCCGAGACGCCAGTGAGGTGGAGGCCGAGCAGCATCAGGTCGACGCCGGCGTTGGCCTGGTTCCCCGACCCGACACCCGACGACAGCGGCGTGTACATCGTCCACGCGGTCTGTGCGGGGATGAGGTCCGGGATGGGGAAGAACCCGGCCCAGATGAGCAGCGCCCCGGGCGGGAGGAGCCAGAAGGCGATGGCGTTGATGCGCGGGAACGCCATGTCGTCCGCGCCGATGATGAGCGGGACGAGGTAGTTCGCGAACGCCGCGATGATGGGCGTCCCGAACAGGAACAGCATCGTGATGCCGTGACTCGTCAGAAGCGAGTTGTAGAACGTGTTCGACAGCAGCGTCATGCCGGGGTCGGCGAGTTCGACCCGCATCAGCGTGACCATCAGGCCGCCGACGACGAACGCCACGATGGCGTAGGCGCCGTAGAGGAACCCGATGTCCTTGTGGTCGACCGTCGTGAGCCACCGGATGAGTCCTGCGGGCTTCTCGCTCGACACGTAGGAGCCCTCGCCGCCGTAGCCGCCGCCACCGGCGAGCGGTGTGTACGAGCGCCAGTTCTCGACCCGTGCGAGCCAGATAGCGACGCCGACGAGGAACACCCCCATGAGCACTGTCAGCGCTAGCTGTCCACTCATCCCCGAACCGCCAGACGACGATTGGAGGAGTGCGGACGCCAGCCGTCCGTTAGCAACCATGGGTGTGGCTGGGGATTGGAACGTAATGAAAGGTTCGGGATGCGCCCCGTGGGGCGGTCCGCCACGGCCGGCCGTCGTGGTCACTCCTGACTGTTCCGCGCGTCGTCACGGCACGTCGCACGTCGGGGACTCCGAGGCCAATCCGCCGCGCTGCGAGCGAATCGGCTACGCGTCGTCGGACTGCTCGTCGCCGGCTTCCAGCTGTGGTTCGTCGCCCTCTGCCTCCGCTTCGAGGTCGTGCAGCGGCTTCGCACCCGTCACGGTCGCCTGCCCCGGCAGGTAGACCGTGTAGTCCTTCTCCGCGCCCGCGATGGCCTTCCCGGAGATGTACGTCAGAATCGCCAGGAGGACGAACGGCGCGATGAGCAGGCCGAACTGGATGCCGGACGGGAGCGTCTCGACGCCGAAGGGGTTGAACACGATGAACGCGACGATGAAGAAGAAGATGATGAACAGCGGGATGATGTTCACCACCAGGTCGAGCATCGTATCCCGGTCGAATATCTCGTTCGCCATGGTTTCCGGTGAGAACCCCCGCTCAAATAGGTTGTCGGTTCTCGCTCGCACTCGGACGTGGGGTGGGGCGAGTCAGACCGCCGGTGCGTCGTCGTGGACGAACAGTTCGCCGGCGACGGCCCCGAGGACGAGCAGGGCGCCGGTGACGATGATGGCGTAGCCCCGGGTGACGAGGTTCAGGTCGGTGAAGGCGAACGCCGCGCCGACGGCGAGGAGGAAGACGGCGAGTCCCCCGAGCGTCCGCCAGGGCGACTCCACGTAGCCCGCCTCCTGCAGGATGCCCGAGACGCTGCCGCAGAAGAGGATGAGCCCGCCGACCGAGAGGGGGAAGAGGTCGAAGATGATGCCGAGTTCGGCGATGGGAATCCCCAGCGCGATGAATATCGGCCACGGGCTGGCCATCCGGTACTGCTCTGAGAGCCCCGGTTGCTCGTCCATACCGGTGACAGGGAGTGAACGGTAAGAAGAGCTTCGGTCCTCGCTGCCGGGTCGCACCGACACGGCCGGCGGTGGTGCGTCCTCGCCGCCGCCAGTGTACGTCCGGCGCCCGTGCACCCGCTACGACACCACTTCGACGCCCGTCACCTCGAAGCGCGCGCCGCCCGCGGTGCCCTCGGTCACGTCCACCGTCCAGCCGTGCGCCTCGGCGATGTCCCTGACGATGCTGAGGCCGTACCCGACCCCGCGCTCCCCCGTCGAGTGGCCCACCTCGAAGACCTGGTCGTCGTCTGCCGTCTCGACGCCGGTTCCGTCGTCCTCGACGTAGAACCCGCCCGGGTGGTCGCCGACGGTGACGGTCACGTCCGCGCCCCCGTGTTCGGCGGCGTTCTGGAACAGGTTCTCGAGGAGTCGTCTCAGCTGTCCCTGGTCGGCCACGATGGTGTGTCCGGTCTCGACGACGAGCGTCGCGTTCCGCGTCTCGACGAGCGCCCAGCAGTCTTCGGCCGTCGCCGCCAGGTCGACCGGAACGACCTCGCGGCCCGCCGGCCCGTCGCGAGCGAGCGAGAGCAGGTCGTCGACGAGTTCGGCGCTCCGCCGCATCGCGCTGGCCGCATGGTCGAGATGCTCGCTGTCGCACTCCCTGCGGGCGAGTTCGAGCCGACCCTGTGCGACCGAGAGCGGGGACCGGAGGTCGTGGCTCACGACGCCGACGAACTCCGACAGGCGCTCGTTCGTCTCCCGCAGTTCCTCCTCTCGTTCCCTGTCTTCGGTGACGTCCTGGACCAGTCCGAGCGCCCGAACGGGTTCACCGGCGTCGTTGTAGTAGAACTCCCCGCAGGCCGCAATCCAGCGCTGTGCGCCGTCGGCGCGGACGATACGACACTCGAACCCCCACTCGCCGGCCTCGAGTGCCCGCTCGAAACCCGCTTCGACCCAGTCTCGGTCGTCGGGATGGACGTGCTGGAGGAACCGATCGAAGCCCCAGTCGTCGACCGCCTCCTCGTACCCGAATATCCGGTCGTGTCGGCGCGTCCGGGTCGGCGACGTCTGGGTCTGGAGGTCGAGTTCCCACGCGCCCATCTCTGCGGCCTCGAGGGCCAGTTCCAGGTCCCGCTCTCGGTGTTTGCGGTCCGTCACGTCGTCGCCGACCCACAGGACCGTCGACTCGTCGCGACCGACCAGAAGCGACAGCGTCCCGCTGAAGTACCGCGTCCCCCCGTCCGTGGGGAGGTGGTACTCACACTCCTGTGACTCCCCCGTCTCCACCACTCGCTCGACTGCTACCGCGAGGTCGGCCGCCTGTTCCGCCGGGAACACCTCGGACAGTCCGGCCCCGGTGAGGTCGGCAGGGTCTCGGCCGCACGCCCGCGCGCACTCCCGGTTGACGTACCGGAACCGACCGTCCCCGTCGAGGAGACAGACCCCCTGACGGGCCTCGTCGAGCGTCCGGTAGCCGCGGACGACGTCGCGTTCGGCCCGGTGCTGTCTCACCGCGTTGACGATGCGGTTCGCGAGGAGCGCGTACTGGTGCTCGTGCGCCCCCTTCCGCAGGTAGTCGGTCACCCCTGCGGTAATCGCTTCGCTCGCGACGGACTCGTCGCCCTCGCCGGTGAGGAGGACGAACGGGAGGTCGTCGTACTCGCTCCGGACCCACTCGAGCAACTCGATACTGTCGGTCTCCGGCATCTCGTAGTCGCTCACGACGCAGTCGACGCCGCCGGCGTCGAGTCGCTCCGCGGCGTCGCTCGCGCGGTGGGTGGTCACCACCTCGAACGAGACTCCGCAGGAGTCGCCCTCGGCCACCAGGGCGTCCGCGACGAGGGTGGCGAACTGCGCGTCGTCGTCGACGTGGAGTACCGTGACCCGGTCCACTGGGCGTACTCCCGGGGCGTCCCGCCCATCGCGGGCCTCGCTCGGTGGGATGTACATGGTATGGAACAGAACGACACCCGTAATCAACTTTTTCAAGACCGACGCCCGACGGCTCGACCCGGCCGGGCCCCGACCGCGTCCGCACACCCCGGACACCTGCGGCACGCGAGACCACCCCCGCGTGACCGACGCCGCTAATGAACAGGTTTTTCGACGGCCGTGACGGACCGTCGGACGATGGGACTGGAGGAGGAGATCGAAGAGATCCGCGAGGAGATCTCGAACACGCCTTACAACAAGTCGACCGAGCAGCACATCGGCCGGCTGAAGGCGAAACTCGCGGAGAAGAAGGAGAAACTCGAGAACCAGTCCTCCGCGGGCGGCGGTCACGGCTACGCCGTCGAGAAGACCGGCGACGCCACCGTGGCGCTCGTCGGCTTCCCCTCGGTCGGCAAGTCGACCCTCATCAACGCGCTCACGAACGCCGACAGCGAGGTCGGCGAGTACGAGTTCACCACCCTCAACGTCAACCCGGGGATGCTGAAGTACAACGGCGCGAACATCCAGATTCTCGACGTCCCGGGGCTCATCGAGGGGGCGGCCGGCGGCCGCGGCGGCGGCAAGGAGGTCCTCTCGGTCGTCCGGACCGCCGACCTCGTCGTGTTCATGCTGTCGGTGTTCGAGATCGAGAAGTACGAACGCCTCCGCGAGGAGCTCTACTACAACAAGGTCCGCCTCGACACCACCCCTCCGAGCCTCTCGATCAACAAGACGGCCAAGGGCGGCATCCGGGTGACCAAGAGCGACTCCGTCTCGCTCGACGAGGACACCATCAAAGGTGTCCTCCGGGAGCACGGCTTCGTCAACGCCGACGTCACCGTCCGTGGCGACTGCGACATCGACGAACTCATCGACGGCATCATGGACAACCGCGTCTACCTGCCGTCGATGGTCGCGGTGAACAAGGCGGACCTCATCGACCGCGACTACCTCCCCACGGTGGAGGAGAACCTCCGCGAGTGTGGCATCGACCCCGACGAGGCCGTCTTCATCAGCGCCGAGAAGGAGAAGGGCCTCGACGCGCTGAAGGAGAAGATGTGGGAGTCGCTCGGCCTCATCAGGGTGTACATGGACAAGCCCGGCCGCGGCGTCGACTACGACGAGCCCTTGGTGCTCAGAGCGGGTGAGAACACGGTCGAGGACGCCCTGCACAAACTGGGCGGTAACTTCGACGAGCGGTTCCGCTTCGCCCGCGTGACCGGCCCGAGCGCCAAACACGACGAACAACAGGTCGGCCGGAGCCACGAACTCGCCGACGAGGACGTCATGCGCATCGTCGCGCGGAAGTGACCCGTCTCCGTCGCGCGCTGCTCCCGTCCCCACCGCGGAGCCCTTTTCTTCGCCGACGCCAACGCTCTCGCATGCCCGACCGGACCGACCGCGCCTCGTTCGTCGTCCTCCTCCTCCTCTGTGCGCTCCCGTGGTCGGTCCAGACGTTCTCGAACGGGGGAACGACGTTCGTCTTCGGGTGGGGCCTGTTCAACACCGCCCCACCGAACGCGACGTACATCTGGGACTTCTTCTTCCTGTACACCCGGGGGCTGCCGGGCTACATCTACGCCTGGCCGGTCAGCGTCTGCTGTTACGTCGGAGCCGTGGTGAGCGGCCTCGTCGGCCTCGTCACCGGTCGCGAAGACCCCCGCGTGACGGGCGGCCTGCTGGTCGTCGCGGGCGTGGCGCAGTTGTCGCTCGCGCGGGGTTTCTCAGTTCAGCCGTACCGGACGGCGTGGCCCCTCGGGACGTTCGCCTTCCTCGTCGTCGCCTGGTGGCTCTACTGGCCCGCGGCGAAGCGGCGGTTCCAGCAGGTGTGGTCGTAGGCGCCGTCGGTTCCTCGTCTGTCGACGGTGTCCGTCCCCGCCCCCCGGTTCCCGGTATCTGGTATTCGACGAGGCGCCGACTCGCAAGCATGGACAGTATCCCTCTCACCGGGCAATCGTGACGCATGAGCGAGTCCGCACCTAGCGACGAGACGACACCGATACAGCAGGGGACGGTCGTGTTCGACCACGAGGACCACGTCCTGGGCGTCGTCACCGAGATGACGGCCGAGGGGTTCGAGGTGACCATCGGCGTCGACGTCGACGAGGCCGACGTCGACGACGAGGGCCGCGTCGACCTCGACAGCCTCGAGACGGAGTCGGGGCCGACCGCCTTCGGGGACGACCTCGACGCGTCGGTCCAGGAACACGACCCGGGCCACGAGTTCGGCGAGGGCTATCTCGTGTGGCGGTGCGACGCCTGCGGCGCGATGGGCGAACTCGAGGACGGACTCCCGGCGGAGTGCCCCGACTGCGGGTCCGAGGACGTCTACAAGCGGCGGGAGGACTGACCGATGTCCGACACTCCGTCGGTTCGGGCGTTCGAGCACGCCGACATCGACAGGGTCGGGGAGGTCGCGGAGAGTTCGATGACTGCCTCGTACGCGCTGAGCCCCGGCGACCTCGAGACGATTCACGAGGAGGAGTTCACGAGCGACGCGCTCCGGGAGCGCGCCGCCGACCCGGACGTCGACATCGCCGTCGGTGAGGTCGACGGCGTCGTCGCGGGCTTCGTCGAGACGAGCGTCCAGGGGGACCACGGCGTCGTGCGGTGGCTCCACGTCGACCCCGAGCGCCGGGGCCGCGGGGTCGGCACCACCCTCTTCGAGCACGCCGTGGCGGACCTCGACGACCGGACCGACGAGGTCCGAGGCCTCGTCCTCGCGTCGAACACCGCCGCCGGGCAGTTCTTCGAGCGGTTCGACTTCCAGGCGGTCGACGAGCGGACGATCGACGTCGGCGGCCGGGAGACCGTCCTGTACGAGTACGCCGACCAGTCCACGGACGAGTCGGCGTCGGACGCGGGGACGAGCGGGGACGCGGCGGACGCGGACGACGCGACGGCCGTCACACACGCTGACCTCCCCGACACGGTCACGGATGCGGACGGCGAAACCGTCCACCTCGGCACGGACACCCTGCGGGGGAGCGACGGCCAGTTCGTCCCGACGTACGCCGACGCGGCCCGCGAGGACGCGTACGGCTACTACTGCACCAACTGCGCCGAGACGGACGTGACGATGGACAGCATGGAACGGCTCAACTGCCGCCGCTGTGGGAACACGCACACCCCGGGCGACGAGTACGACGGGTCGTACCTGTAACGCCGAGGCGCGTGAGGGGGAGGGCGACAGGGACCGTCCGCAGGCACGGCGACGGACGCCGCCGGGCCGACGTCGGGACGATGCCCGGACGACGCCGGAACGATGCCCGGACGGGAGCCGCCCGTGACCGCACGGCGCGAGCACCTCGGAAAGAGCGGTTTCGTCCGATACCACACCCTTTTTCGCGCACGCACGCGTTCCACGGAACGATGTCCGGAGTACTCGACCACGTCATGATTCGGACGGAGGACCTCGACGCCTCCCTGGACTGGTACCAGACACACCTCGAATACGAGGAGAAGGACCGCTACGAGGGCGACGGCTTCACCATCGTCTACCTCGGGCCCGAGGAGATGCACGAGGACGGTGCGATGCTCGAAATCACCGCCAACCACGACGACTCCGACCTCGAGATGGGCGACGCGTGGGGCCACATCGCCGTGCGCGTCCCCGAGGACGAACTCGAGTCCTCCTACCAGCAGTTGATGGACGAGGGCGTCGAGGACTACCGCGACCCCGAGTCCTGCGGCGGCCGCTACGCGTTCGTGAAAGACCCCGACGGTCACGAGGTCGAAATCGTCAAGCGCGACCACGGCGAGAAGTGGAGCATCGACCACACGATGATTCGCGTCGAGGACGCCGACGACGCGCTCGGCTACTGGACCCGCAAGTTCGAGTACGAACACACCGGCCGCTGGGAGTCCGACACCTTCGCCAACTACTTCATGAAGCCCGAGGGGGCCTCCGAGGAGGCGATGGCGGTCGAACTCACCTACAACTACGACGGCCGGTCGTACACGATGGGCGACGCCTGGGGACACCTCTGTGTCCGCATCGACGACCTCCACGACGACTGGGAGCAGTTGATGGTGCGCGAGGCGCCGGACTACCGCGACCCGGCGGACTGCGACGACATGTACGCGTTCACGAAGGACCAGGACGGCCACGAGATCGAACTCATCGAACGGGACCCCGACGCCGACTCGCTGTTCCCGTTCTGAGCGGTCGGACTCCTCACTCACGCATCTCTCGCGTCGCACCGCTGGCGAGCGGTGACGACCCGTGGAAACACGGATCGTGCGCCGTGTGAACAGCCGAGCAGTCGTGCAATCGGGGCGTCACTAACGACAAGGACTTTAGTTCGAGACGCTCATCTGTCGAGTGTATGCCGGGACTGCTCTCTGACTTGCTCGGATGGTCCGTCATCCTCCTGTTCACCACGGGCGCGCTACTGGTCGACCGTGACCGCGACCAGGCACGCCTCGTGACGACGGCGGCCTGGGGTGGCTTCGCCCTCTTCTGGGCGCAACTCGTCCCCTGGTTCGCCTTCAGCCACAAGAGCTACGTCGAGGGCTTCCTCTCGCTCGCGGCCGTCCCCGCCTGCCTCTACGCCGGCTACCTCGTCTACTCGGGGCGCGACACGCTGTTCGTGCTCTCGCGGGCCGTCGCCGCGATGGGTCTCGTCTACCTCCCGTTCGAGACCATCCCCGCCATCGCCGTCGCCGGACTGTCGCTCCCCGCACCCCGGCAGGTCCTCATCGAGACGGTGGCCGCACAGACCGGCTTCCTCACGAACCTCCTGGGCTACTCGCCGACGCTCATCCCCGGACCGGAGGGGTACATGAACACCTACCGCTACGTCGAACCGAACGGCCACCGGCTGGAGTACACCGTCGTCCTCGCGTGTACCGGCCTCGGGAGCATGGCCATCTTCGCCGGCCTCATCGCCGCCGTCAGGGCGCCGCTGGACCGGAAACTCCGCGCCTTCGCCGTCTCCATCCCTCTCATCTACGCGCTCAACCTCGTCCGGGTGACGTTCATCGGCATCGCCTTCGGCAACCAGTACATGCAGTGGTTCGTCGACGAGGTGCTGTTCCTCTTCGGCTCCTCCGACCCCTATCGCGTGTCCTTCTTCCTCTCGGACCGCGTCATCTCTCAGGTCGGGGCCGTCTTCGCGCTCGTGGGCGTCATCTACCTCGTCGTCCGGGAACTCCCCGAACTCCTCACGGTCATCGAGGACGTCCTCTTCATGATGACCGGCGACGAGTACGACCTCGCCCGACAGCTGGACCTCCCGCGAGTGCCAGACGGCGGCGAAGAGGTCGAGTCGCAGTAGTGGCCGTCGCGGGCAGTGTCACAGGTTTATCAGGACGAGCGCGACGACGACCAGCGCGGTGCCCGCGAGCTGTGTGACAGAGAGGGAGTCGCCGAGGGCGACCACACCGATGACCGTCGCCGTCACGAAGTACATCCCGCCGATGGTCGAGACGACGGCGGTCGACCCGACGGAGACGCCCACGAACGTCGAGACGACGCCGACGGCGGCGGCGACTCCCGAGACCGTGGCGAAGAGGAGCCCCCTGTTCGTCACTGCGAGCGAGGCGTCCGAGACGAGCGCGTACGCGGTGGTGACGACCGCCGCGGCGATGTAGGAAATCGCGGCCGCGGTCACCGGGTCGATGCTGTTCGACGCGACTTCTCCGAACGTGATCCAGAAACCCCACGCGATCATGGTCCCGAAGCCGAAGACGACTGCCGAGTTCACGTCCAGACGCCCCACTGCGCGGACCGGCTGCCGCTCGCGGCCGGTCGACTCGTTCCCGTTCGATTCCCGTCTCCGCCGAGTCGTCGTCTCATCGGACGCGACCTACTCGCCGTCGGCTGTTGAATGCCGGTGTCTACCAGGTCACCCATTCAAATACGGAGCGACCCGTCCGGGGCGGTCCCGTCGGCTACGCCAGCAACTCCTCGACGGCGTCCGCCGGCGCCCCACAGAGCGTCCGGAGCGCGTCGGCCTCGAGGTGGTGGAGCGTCCCCGGGACGACGAGCAGGTGGAGCGGGCCGCCGAACGTCCGCTCTGCGAGCGCGGGGAGACGGTCGGCGACGACGGTGGGGTCCGGGCTCCCGGCGCGGGCGACGACCACCGCGAGGGTGTCGTCCCACTCTGCGAGGAGCGCGGCGGCGACGTCGCCGGTCATGAACTCGTCCTCGGCAGTCTCCTTGCCCGGGACGTCACCGACCTTGATGTCGAGGTAGACGAGCGTGTGCAGGCCCCGCTGCCGGTTGGCCTCGATGGATTCGATTACCGACGGCGGGACCCCCTCGCCGCCGTGGGCGTACGGGAACGGGAGGGTGACGGCCTTGCCGAACCGGTAGTTCTGGAGGCCGGTCAGTCCCGACGCCGCGGACTGGGCGGTCACGCCGTGGACGACGCGGGTGTCGATGCCCCGCTCCGCGGCGCGCATCCGCAGGTCGACGTGCGTCGTCGAAATCATCGTATCGCCCGCGGTGAGGAAGACGACGTCCTCCTCGGCCGCCGCGTCGAACATCTCCTCGGGATGCTGTTCGACTCCCGCCCGGTCGCGGACGCTTATCTCCCGTCCGTGGTACGCTTCGAGGTCCTTGACGGTGGTGCCGACCAGCCGACTGGTGTAGAACTCCGCGTAGGCGCGGTCGGCACGCCGGAGGGCCTCCTGGCCCTCGACCGTGACCGAGCGCTCGTCGTACAGTCCGAGGCCGACGAAGGTGAGCATACTCCCTGCTGGCGAGTGGGCAAGTTAAGCGGTGTGGAGTGGCGGCGAGCGGTACGGTGACAGCGCCACTGGCGCCGATACACCGACCGCGCTGTCGTCCCGTCCCGTCGGACCTCCGGTCGCCCGTTACGTCATGTCGGTGGCGGTCCGGTACGAGAGGTAGGAGGTGATGTCCATCGTCGAGACCATCCCGATGACGGCCCCGTCGTCGTCGACGACCGGGAGGTGGTGGACCCCTCTGCCGATCATCTTCGCGGCGGCGTCGCGGGCGCCGTTGCGCGCGTCCAGCGTGTAGAAGTCCTCGGTCATGTACTCCTCGACGGTCGCCTCCGTCGCCGGGTCGCCGACCGAGACGGCCCGCGCGAGGTCGGTCGTGGTGAACATCCCGACGGGCTGGTCCGTGTCGTCTACGACGACCAGTGAGCCGATTCCCTCCTTGACCAGCGTCTCCGCCGCCTCCGTGATGGTCGTCCCGGGGGTGACCGTACGGATGTTCGTCGACATGAGCTCTGTGACCGGAGCACCTTCGTCCATACTCACCTGAACGGGTGAGAGTCGCTAATACCTGTCGGCGCGTTTGTATTTATTCGTAGATGAGTTCCTTCGAACAGCCGTGACAGTGGTCAATCCCGAGCTATTCACCGAGCGACTGAGCTGGCACATCGGGCGAACGACGCGCCTGCGAACCTAGAAACTAGGTTTTCCAGACCCACCGCCCCTCCCGACGTACGTCGCGGAGAGGACGGTAACGTTGTCGATCGGGAACGCGGTGGTGAGGATGTCGTTGCCCTTGCCATCGAACGAGTACCGACTCGGCGGGAGGGTGGGCACGTCGTTGCCCTTGCCATCGAACGAGTACCGACTCGGCGGGAGGGTGGGCACGTCGTTGCCCTTGCCGTCCAGCGACGCGTACAGACTCGGGGGGAACGGGTCGTCGCCTTTCCCGTCCATCGGTTCGGCCGCTGCCGTTCCGACGCCACCGAAGGTCCCGGCAGCCACGACGACCGCAACGAGGAGTGCTTTGAGGGCAGTTCGTCCAACCGTGATGTCGATTGCGTTCATCACAGATGTATCCAGGTCGGGGGAGTCGATGGAGACAGATGCTACGTATTGAGGCTCGTTCTGGATCAAGCGCTCTAGATAGTAAGAGAAGCACTCTCGAGGGACTGGACAGCCGCCCCACCCGCGGTCCTCAGACGGTTCCCGGAGGACTCCAGACAGCTGTGACGAACGAAGACCACCGCCACACCGAGCCCGGAGGTCGACGACCCGTATACGCTGCTTACGACGTTCGAGCTCAGTTCTCCGTGGTGGGTCCCAACTCCTTCGGTGGGGCGAATTATCGACTCGGCACCGTCAGTGTCCGAAGGTGCCAAACCGAACGTTTCGAATCCTGAATCGGTAGAGAGATAGCGCGAACCACAGTCGCCTCGTTCGCTGCCGCTCGCTTCACAAGCTGGCCCAACTCCTCCACGCGAGGCTCTTCAGCCTCACTTCGGTCGGCAAGAAGAGCCGGTGGAGGGATTTGAACCCTCGGCCTATTCCTTACGAAGGAATCGCTCTGCCAGCTGAGCTACACCGGCGCGTCGTCGTGCACCCTCACGTACCCCCAAGAGGAAAATAAGGCTTCCGACTCGACCGCAGTAACTCGTGCAACCGAACACGCACCCGACCGCACGACGACGTGCGGTCGAGCGAGTGCTGGCTCGCACTCGTTACTGGTCCCTGCGAGTCAGCCGCACGTCCAGACAGACGTTCACCTCGTGGGGGGCGTACGAACGGACGACGCGTTCGGTCTCTACCGTGACCTCGTACTCGGGTTCGGCGGCGGCACGAATCGCCTCGACTCCCGGTCCGAACGGGTCGTCCTCGTGCTGGATGTCGTAGTAGTGGACGACGCACTCGTCGCCGGCGAGGGCGACGGCCGTCTCGACGAACGCGTCGGCGGAGTGCGGGAGGTTCATCACGATTCGCGTCGCCCAGTTCTCGTACTCGCCGCTGACCTCGCGGACGTCGCCCTCGAGAGCGGTCACGCGCTCGGCGACGCCGTTGCGCCGGGCGTTCTCCCGGAGGTACGCGACGGCGTCGGGGTTGAGGTCGACGCCGACCACCTCGGCCCCGCGGGCGGCCATGGGCACGACGAACGGACCGACGCCGGCGAACATGTCGAAGACGCGCTCTCCCTCCCGAACCTGGGAGGCGACGCGGTGTCGTTCGGTCGCGAGGCGCGGCGAGAAGTACACCCGGGCGATGTCGAGCGCGAACGCGTGGCCGTACTCGCGGTGGACCGTCTCGGTCTCCTCGCCGACGAGGACGTCCCAGTCTCGGACCCGGAGTTCGCCCTTAACCTTCGAGGCGCGGTTCACGACCGTCTCGACGGGCAGGTCCGACTCGACGAGTGCGGCGGCGATTTCGCGCGCCCGCTCGTCGTCGTCCTCGTCGAGGATGACGATGTCGCCCAGTCGCTCGTAGCCGGGTTCGTAGCCGAGGAGGTCCGCGGGCGTCACCTGTGCGTCGCGCTCGGGGGCGTCGCGGACGACGACGTCGGCGTCGACCCGGGCGGCAGCGGCCGTCGGGTCGGTGACGGGGATGTAGATGGAGTCGTCCTCGACGGAGATTTCGTGGTCGGTGTCCAGCAGGTCCGCCGCGGCCAGTTCACGCCGCGTCGCCTCGCCGGCCTCGCGGGGGACGCACACACAGGGGACGCTCATCACTCCCGAGGAGACCAGCGGGGCGAGTAAGGCTGACGCTTCGCCGCGCTCGAACGCACGAACGTGTGCTGGGTGGGGGAGGAGGAGTCAGACGACGAGGACCGGGCGCGTCTCGTCCCCGGGGTCCGCCCCCATCTCGGCCGACTCGACCCACTCTCGCGGCGCGTGCTCGACGCCCTCTTCGACGCACGGGGCGACCCAGCGGAGCGTCCCCTCGTGTGTCACCGCCAGCGCCGTCCGAGGGAGCGTCAGAGCGGTGTACTCAGGGCCCATCCGGCCGACACCCGCGTCCACGCGCTCGAACGTCGGCAGCGAGACGCCCGCCCGCGCCGCCCACCGCTCGAACGCGCGGACCCGGTCGGCAATCGCCCGGTCGCGTGGCGTCGTCGGGCCGTCGAGGGGGACCTCGCGCGGCCAGCTCCGGACCCGGACCGAGTCGACGACTCCGCGGCGTTCGAGTGCGGCGAGGCGACGCCGCAGTCGGTCGTGTTCCTCCCCAGCGCCCGTCTGGAGCGTGCGAATCCACAGTTCGACCTCGGGACGAGTGTGTGTCGGCATGACCCTCACCAGTCGAAGAAGCGTCGGCGTACCGAAAAGACGCACCGGACGGTTCCCAGCCGGCGGGAATCGGTTTTTGTCGACTCGCGAGAATCTATCCCGTGTGAGCCGTCCGTCGCGCGTGTTCGTCTCCGCCCGCAGTCGTCGGCGCGTCCTCGTCGCCCTCGTGGGCTACGCGCTCCTCGCCGCCTTCGTCACCTTCGGCCTCCCACGACTGTTCCCCGAACTGACCGACCCCGTGGCCGTCCGGACCGCGATTCGGTCGACGGGGGCGCTCGCGCCGGTCGTCTTCCTCGCCGTCCAGGCGGTACAGGTGCTGGTCGCCCCCATCCCCGGGCAGGTGCTCGGGTTCGTCGCCGGCTACCTGTTCGGCGTCGTCTGGGGGACCGCACTCAGCGTGGCGGGGGCGACTGTCGGCGGCTACGTCGCCTTCCGACTCGCACAGCGCTACGGCCGCCCCATCGTCGAACGCCTGGTCGCCGAGGAGGCGGTCGACCTGTTCGACTCGTTCTCCTCGCGCCACGGCGACGTCGTGCTCTTCCTCGTCTTCCTCGTCCCGGGACTCCCCGACGACGCCGTCTGTTTCCTCGCGGGCGTGAGCGACGTCGACACCCGCTCGTTCCTCCTCGCTTCGGTCGTCGGTCGTCTGCCCGGCTACTTCCTGGTCGCTCTCGCGGGCGCGCGACTCGCAGAGGCCCGCACCGCCGAGACGATGGCTCTGCTCGTCGTCCTCGCCGTCGCCTCCGCCGTCGGCTACCTCCTTCGGGGACGGGTCGCTCGACTGCTCGGTGACGAGCGAGACGCGTCGTGAGCGCGCCGACGTCGCCGGGCGTGGTCCACTGGCCCGAACGGCTATACTGCCTGCCGGTGATGCGTCTGTATGAACGAACCATCGACACGTTCGGGTGGTGGTGTCCGATGAGCGGCAGTGGCGAGGCGGACAGGGAGTTCTCGGCGGCCGAGAGCATCTGTCCGTTCTGTGGGGTCGGCTGTGGCATCCAGTACGACGGGACGGGGAAGGCGGCCGGCTGGAAGGGGGCAGTCAACACCCGCGGCGAGATCTGTCCCAAAGGTGCGGCCGCGTGGGACGTCGTCGACCACTCGGACCGACTGACGACGCCGCTCGTCCGCGAGGGTGGCTCGCTCGTGACGGCGTCGTGGGACGAGGCGCTCGACCGGGTCGAGGAGGCGTTCTCGCGCGTCCGCCGCGGGCACGGTCCGGAGGCGCTGGCCTTCTTCTCGTCTTCGAACTGCACGAACGAGGAGAACTACGTCCTCCAAAAACTCGCACGCGCACTGGGGACGAACAACGTCGACAACTGCGCGCGACTGTGTCACTCCTCCACAGTCGCCGCGATGCAGGAGCGACTCGGCGCGGGGGCGATGACGAACTCGCTGGACGACCTCCGCGAGGCGGACGTCTTCTTCGTCACCGGAGCCGACCCCGCCAACCAGCACCCCATCGTCTTCCGGTCGTACCTCCTCCCGGCACTGAAACAGGGGGCGACGCTCGTCCACGTCGACCCGCGGGCGAACGCGACCACACAGGCGGCGGACGTTCACCTCGCCGTCAGACCGGGGTACGACATCCCTCTCCTGAACGCGCTCGCGGCCGTCGTCGTGGAGGAGGGCCTCGTGGACGAGGCGTTCGTCGCCGACCGCACGGAGGGGTTCGAAGCCTACCGGGAGTTCCTCGCGGGCGTGGACGTCGACGCCGCGGCCGAGCAGGCCGGCGTCGACCCCACCGACCTGCGCGAGGCGGCCCGGCTGTACGGTGAGGCCGACCGTGCGGCCGCGTTCACCGGCATGGGCATGAGCCAGCACCACTACGGGACGGAGAACGTCCACGCGCTCATCAACCTCGCCCTGCTCACGGGCAACGTCGGCCGCCGGGGGACCGGGGTCAACCCGCTGCGCGGACAGAACAACGTCCAGGGTGCGGGCGACGTGGGTGCGCTCCCGAGCGTGCTCCCGGGCTACCGGTCGGTCACCGACGACGAGGCCCGTGCCGAGATCGCCGCCGTGTGGGACTTCGAGCCGCCCTCGGTGCCGGGACTCACTCAGGTTGAGATGACGCACGGCGCCGGCGAGACTGTCCACGCGGCGTACGTCTTCGGAGAGAACCCCGCGGTCACCGAACCCAACCAGGGACGGGTCCGCGCGGCGCTCGAGCAGTACGACTGTCTCGTCGTCCACGACGGCTTCCTCACCGAGACGGCCGAGTACGCGGACGTCGTCCTGCCCGGGAGCCTCTGGGCCGAGAAGTCGGGAACCGTGACGAACACGGACCGGCAGGTGATGCGGATGCGCCCCAACGCCGACCCGCCGGGCGACGCCCGTCTCGACCTGGATATCCTCTGTGCGGTCGCCGACCGCCTCTCGGACCACGACTTCTCGTACGACGGGCCCGAGGCCGTGTTCGAAGAACTCACCCGGGCCGCGCCCATCTACGACGGGATGTCGTACGAGGGGATCGGGACGGGCAGCCAGCGGTGGCCGTTCCAGCGCGACGAGGGCGTGGGCACTGCCGTCCTCCACCGCGACCGGTTCGCGTCGGAGTCGAAGACGGCCCCCTTCCGGGTCGTCGAACACGTCGACCCCGCCGACAGCGTCGAGAGTGACGCGCTCGTCCTCACCACCGGCCGCGTCATCCAGCACTTCAACAGCGGCGCGCTCAGCCGTCGCTCGGGGACGTTGATGCGGATGCGCGGCGAGGACGTCCTGCAGGTCCACCCCGACGACGCCGACGAGCGGGGCGTCGAAGACGGCGACCGGGTCGTCGTCGAGAACGACCGTGGACGCGTCGAAGTCGCCGCGGAGGTCACCCCGGCTATCCGCCGTGGGACGGTGTTCATGACGTTCCACTACGCCGACCCGCTCGTGAACCGACTGACGGGCGACGCGCTCGACCCGGTGGCGAAGATCCCCGAGTTCAAACACAGCGCCGTCCACGTGCGGGTCGCCCCCACGTCCGGAGACGGAGACGGGGACGAGGACGAGGACGGCTAACCGAACTGCGGGGTCCGGCGACCCGTCACCGACTCCACGTCGAGTTCGAAGAGCCGAACGTCGGTGTCGTCGACGCTCTCGTCGAAGATTCGGGCGGGACCGAACTGCTCGTTGATCGCTGCCTCGTCGTGGCGCTCCGGGTCGTCGACGGCCGAGACCGGCCCACGCGCGAGGACGCTCCACGAGTCGCCGTTCGTCGCGTCGTAGACGACGAAACACGCCTCCGTAGTCGCGTCGAGGAACGACAGTTTCTCGCTGTCGTCGTCGTCGGTCAACCGGAAGACGAGGACGCCGTCGCCGTACGCGCAGTGCACCGGGACGGCGTACGCCCGGTTCCCGTCGGCGAGCGACAGGACCCCCGTCTCGGCCGCCGCGAGGTGCTCCTCGACGTCCTCCTCGCTCATCCCCACCGTGTACACGTACTCGATGTGTTCCACTGTCCACTCGTGTTCGTGCCCCGACGGATTAACGCTACCCCCCGCCGTCGTCCCCGTCCCTGTTCCCGTCTCCGTGCTCGTCGGTGCCGTCGACGGCGAGCGGCGTCGTCAACACCGGCACGGGCGACGTCCTGACGACGCGCTCGGTGACGCTCCCGAGGTGTCGGACCCGGTTGAGGCCGCCCCGGCCGTGCGTTCCCATCACGACCAGGTCGCTCCCGTAGGCGTCGGCCGCGGCGACGATTTCCTCGTGCGGCCGCCCACGTCGCAGATGCGGTTCCGCGTCGACGCCCGCACCTTCGCACGCGTCGAGGATTGCCGCCAGCGCCGCCTCGGCCTCCTCCTCCATCGCCTCGACGACCAGGTCGTAGCCGGCGACTGCGGGGAACGTCTCGTCGACGACGGAGAGCGCGTCGACGTGGGCGTCGAAGCGCGTCGCCAGGGCGAGCGCCCGCCTGACGACGCGGTCCGTCCCGTCGCTGCCGTCGGTCGGGACGAGCAGTCGTCCGTACATGGGTGTACGCGAACGGTTGGCATGCACGTGGCATAGTTCTCCCGCCGCCCGCTCGGTGTGTCTCCCGCTCGGTAGCGCGCCACAACGGTTAGGTTCGCGCGCGGCCTGACAGGGGATGTGTACGACGCCGTCCTCCTGGCGACCGACGGGAGCACGCCGGCACGTGACGCGCTCGACCAGGCAGTGGCGCTCGCGCGCGCGGAGGGAGCGACGCTCCACGTCCTCTCGGTCGTCGACGAGGGCGACCTCGACCTCTTCTCGAGCGGGGAACTCACTGCCGTCGACGAGTTACTCCGGGGGGCCGCCGAGGACGCCGTGGCCGACGCGGCCGAGCGGGCAGCGGACGCGGGCGTCGACGCCGTCCGCGCGGTCCGTGTCGGCATCCCGCACCGCGAAATCGTCGACCACGCCGTCGACGTGGGCGTGGACGTCGTCGTCGTCGGGAGTCACGGCCGCCGGGGGCTCTCCCGGGCGCTCCTCGGCAGCGTCGCCGCCCGGGTGGTCCGCGGGTCGCCGGTCCCCGTCCTCGTCGTCCCCGCCGGTCGCTCGTGACTGCTCCGCTCAGCCCCGGAGGAGGTTCAGCACCTCGTCAGCGACGTCCGGTTCGACGGCGACGACGTACTGTTTGTCCGGTTCGAGCGTCGTCTCGGGACGGGCGATGCGTTCGCCGTCGTCGTCGCTTATGACGAGCGTCCCGGCGGGGAACCGAATCTCCTTGAGCGTCCGGCCCGCCGCCGGCGCGCCCTCCTTGATACGGATCTGCATGATGTCGAGCGTCCCCGTGACGTCCGCCAGCGTCCGGACGTCGCTGCCGACGATCTCGTTGGCAGCGACGCGGGCACCGGCCCGTTCGGGGAACAGCACGGCGTCGACGAACCGCGTGTAAGCACGTCCTTTGGCCCGGTCAATCCGACAGACGGTCCGGGTTCCCGGCGACAGTTCGCGGGCGGCCATACATGTCGCGAGGTTCACCCCTGTCTCGCCCGTCAGTCCGGCGACGACGTCCGCCCGGTCGACGTCGGCCTGTTCGAGGATGTCGGGGTTCGCCGCGTCACCCTCGACGACCGTCGCGAGGTACGCGTCCGCGATGTCGTCACACCGGTCCTCGTCGCGTTCGACGATGGTGACGTCGTGGCCCTGGTCGTCGAGGAACTCTGCTGTCTGGAAGCCGACACGCCCACCGCCCGCGATGATGACGTCGAGTTTCGAGTGCATGAGTTGCTGTGTCGTGGTACTGGTGGTTCAGTCCTCGTCCGCGACCGTCTCTCCGCCCGCCTCGCTGGCGGTCCGCGCGCCGTCGTCAGCTTCGTCCCGCGTCTCCACGCCGTCCGCCGTCCCTCTGTCGAGCGCGACGTACGCGATGACGCCGAGGACGATCCACCCGCCGCTGAGGAGCAACGCGAGCGGGTCCGTCCGGACGAGGAAACTGACGAGCACGCCCGTCAGCACGAGGTTCAGCACGATACCGAGAATGGGCGGGACCGGGTAGAACGGCATCTCGTACGGCCGGGTCATGTTCGGCCGCTCCCGCCGGAGTTTGATGACCGCCCCGTTCACCACCACGAACGAGAGGAGGAAGAACAGGCTGGACATGTTCCCCGCGCTCTGGGTGGGGAGTACGACCGAGCCGAGCATGACAACGGCGCTGGAGAGGATGGCGACGAACGGCGTCCCGAAGCGGTGGTGAATCTGGCCGAACCGAGGGAGGAGCTGGCCCTCCCGGCCCATCGAGAACGCCACGCGCGAGGAGGCGATGACGACCGCGTTGAGCGCCGTGAGTGTCGAGAACACCGCCCCGAAGACGATGACCGCGCCGCCGTTCTTGATAACCGGCAGTCCGGTCGGCATGAACTCGGTGGCCGCCGCGGCGATGCCGGCTTCGCCCGCCTCGGCCAGGCCGCTCGCCC
>NZ_JBEPXO010000068.1:0-21356 GCF_041641895.1 Salinigranum sp.
GCCGTAGGTGTCGGGGCAGTGTACGGCGGAGCCGCCAGACAGCCAGCGAGGCACGCGAGACCGGCGAGGCCGCCAGCGTGGAGGAGTGTGCGACGGGCGGGCATCGAGTCGAGAGAGCGAACCCGGCGACATCTGTCTTGTCCCCCCGACCGGACGGTTTTTTGCTCGGGACCGACCCACTTCGGGGTAGATGCTCGAAGGAGTCAACGTCGCCCTCGGTGTCTCGGGCTCGATCGCGGCGGTGAAGTGCGTCGAGCTCGCACACGAACTCCGGCGACACGGCGCCAGCGTACGGGCGGTGATGACGTCCGCGGCCCGGGGAATCGTCCACCCCTGGGCGCTGGAGTTCGCCACCGAGCACGACGTCGTCACCGAGCTCACGGGGCGCGTCGAGCACGTCGAACTCTGCGGCAGAGAGGGCTGGGCCGACGTCCTCCTGCTCGCGCCCGCGACGGCGAACACGGTCGGAAAGGTTGCCAGCGCCGTCGACGACACGCCCGTGACGACCTGTGCGACCACCGCGCTCGGTGCGGACGTGCCGGTGGTCTGCGCGCCGGCGATGCACGAACCGATGTACGACCACCCCGGTGTGCGCTCGGCGCTGGACCAGCTAACCGAGTGGGGCGTCGAGTTCGTCGACCCCCGCATCGAGGAGGGGAAAGCGAAGATCGCCACCGAGGCGGCCATCGTCACGGGCGTCGCCCGGGCCGTCTCCAACCGCCCGCTCGACGGCCGGCACGTCGTCGTCACGGCGGGCGCGACTGCCGAACCGCTCGACCCCGTCCGCGTCCTGACGAACCGTTCGTCCGGGCGGATGGGTCGGGCGCTCGCCCGCGCGTGTCACGTCCGGGGTGCCGACGTCACGCTCGTCCACGGCACCGGGGGCACGAAGCCGGACGTCGACGCCCACTACGCGGACGTCGAGTGGGTCGGGTCCAGTGCAGAGATGCTCGCGGCGACGCTCGACGCCTGCGACGACGCGGCCGCCCTCGCCTCGGCGGCGGCCATCTCGGATTTCACCGTCGACGCGAGCCCCGAGAAGATCCGCTCGGGCGACGCGCGGACGCTCGACCTCCTGCCGGCGCCCAAACTCATCGACACCGTCCGCGACGAGTATCCGGACCTCCCGGTCGTCGGCTTCAAGACCGAGACGTCGGGCGACGACGAGGCGATGACGGCGGAGGCCCGGCGCATCATGGACCGCTCGGGCCTCGCGTTCGTCGTCGCCAACGACGCGAGTGTGATGGGCGAAGCGGAGACACGGGCGCTCCTCGTCACCGGGGAGACGTCGGAGCCGTTCGTCGGGTCGAAGCTGGCGGCCGGCGAGCGCATCGCCGACGAACTGGTCGGGGTGCTCCGGTAGACCCGGCGGGCCCTGTCGACTCTCTCGACAGCCGATGGGCATCAACGGCCGTCCTGCCTACGGGACGCGTGTCGGTCACCGGTCATCACTCGAACCAGGCAGATTCGATCGATCGATACAGCTGCTCGTGAAGCTCACACCCCGGTATCAGGAGTTACTTTTCCGTTCGCGTACGAGGCGATAACATGTGGCCATCCTCGCTCGTAGCAGTAGCTGAGGCCAGTCTCTTACAGTACACTGTGCCGGTCGTCGGTGTCGAACTGGGGCAGCCTGCCGTCACCACGGTCGGCATCGTCCTGATCCTACTGCTCCTCCTGGGGTCGGGTTTCTTCTCCTCCTCGGAAATCGCGATGTTCTCGCTGCCGGCCCACCAGATCGACGCGATGGTCGAGCAAGGGTTGCGCGGCGCCCGGGCGGTCAAGTCACTCAAAGAGGACCCCCACCGGCTCCTCGTCACGATTCTCGTGGGGAACAACATGGTCAACATCACGATGTCCTCGATATCGACGACCATCGTCGGCTTCTACTTCGACCCGGGGACGGCAGTCATCGTCTCGTCGCTCGGCATCACATCGATGGTGCTGATATTCGGCGAGAGCGCGCCCAAGTCCTACGCCGTCGAGAATACCGAGGTACACGCACGGCGTGTCGCCCGGGGGCTGAGAATCGTCGAGAAGGTACTGTGGCCGCTCATCACCCTCTTCTACTACCTGACGGGCGTCGTGAACCGGGTGACAGGCGGGAATCCGTCTATCGAGTCGACGTACGTCACTCGTGACGAGATTCGGAACATCATCAAGACGGGTGAGCGCGAGGGCGTCCTCGACGAGGAGGAACGCCAGATGCTCCAGCGCGCCCTGCGATTCACCGATGCCTCTGCCAAGGAGGTGATGACTCCACGGCTCGACGTGGCGGCCGTCCCCGGAGAGGCGACCGTGCAGGAGGCAATCGAGCGGTGTATCCAGTCAGGTCACGCTCGCCTGCCTGCTTACAGAGGGTCGCTGGACAACGTGATTGGCGTCTTCGACATCCGAAACCTAGAGGACGTCGACTACAGTGGCGCGGCTGACCTCGAGGTGGAGGACGTGGTCACGCCGCCACTTCACGTCCCCGAGTCGAAGAAAGTCGACGAACTCCTCACGGAGATGCGCGAGAACCGACTCCACATGGTCATCGTCATCGACGAGTTCGGCGCGACGGAGGGCCTCATCACGATGGAGGACGTCCTCGAGGAAATCGTCGGCGAGATACTGGTGGGTGGGGAGGAGCACCCGCTCGAATTCGTCGACGAGACGGAGGTGCTAGCCCGTGGCGAAGTCAACGTCGACGAAGTCAACGAGGCTCTCGGCATCGACCTCCCCGAAGGCGAGGAGTTCGAGACCATCGCCGGCTTCATCTTCAACCGTGCTGGTCGCCTCGTGGAACAGGGTGAGGCGTTCGAGTACGAGAACGTAACGTTACGGGCCGAACAGGTGGAAGATACCCGCATCCATGAGGTACGGGTGACCGTCGACCGGCGGGTCGACCAACCCGTCGACGGGGGTTCGTCGAGAGAGGAGGGTGGTCCCGAGTGACCGAGTGGCCGCCGGTGAAAAACGTTAGACGACTGGGCGACGTCACCTCGCGCAGTAGCACATGTACGATAACATCCTCCTCCCGTTCGACGGCAGCGATGGCGCCGCCAGGGTGCTCCACCACGCCGCCGAGGTCGCACACTGGGCAGACGCGACCATCCGAGCGCTCTACGTGGCCGACACGAATCGCGACAGCGTCACCGTCGTCGAGGGGCACACCATCGACGTCCTCGAACACGAGGGACGGGACATCGTGGAGGAAGCCGCCAAGACGATGGAGACGCTCGGCGTCTCGTATCGAACGGACGTCGTTCAGGGTAATCCTGCCCCCACCATCGTTGAGTACGCCGAGGCGTACGACCAAGACCTGATCGTGATGCCGACCCACGGACGCGAGGGCGTCTCCCGGTATCTCGTCGGGAGCGTCTCGGAGAAGGTCGTCAGACTCTCCTCGGTGCCCGTCCTCTCCGTCCGGATGCAACCCGACGAGATGCTCACCTTCCCCTACGAGGCCGTCCTCGTTCCGACCGACGGCAGCGACGCCGCGACACACGCCGCCGACCATCTCCTCGAGTTTGCGGCGGCACTCGACGCGACAGTCCACGTCCTCTCGGTCGTGGACGACTCCGCGCTGGGGCCGGACGTCCGGTCGACGATAGCCGGGAAGGAGAGCGAGCAGGCCGCGACCAGTGCCGTCGAAACCGTCGTCTCAGCGGCCAAGGAGCGTGGAATCGCGGACGTCGTCCAGCACGTCGAACTCGGACGACCCGCGGAGGTGATCCTCGGCTGCGTCGAGGCGAACGACGTGCACGCCGTCGGGATGGGGACGACTGGGAGACGCGGGACGGACCGTATCCTGCTCGGCAGTGTCGCCGAGAGGACTGTCCGCTCCGCCCCGGCCCCCGTCATGACCGTCGCGAAGCCGGGGTGACCCTCGACTGTCTGATCGATGTTCGCCGGCCCCGTCGATAGGACTCGGGATAAATCATCGGCTCACCGGAGTACGAGCGCGTGAGGAGGGTCATCGAGCTAAGACATACCGTACGAACCGCCCTCGTACTCTCGCTGACTACACTCTCGACAGCCAGCACGCAGCCGTGTCGACCACCGGACATCCGAACAGCACCAGCACCGTTCAGAACGACTCAGTCGTCGCCGGGCGACGTACCGCCCGCCGGCGAGTCGTCCTGTTCCTGTCCCACGTCTTCTGCGCGTTCGCCGCCGCCCTCACCGGGCCACGTGACGCCGCCGAAGAAGTCGACGCCCATGCGGTGGGCGGCCTGTGAGATCATGTGTGCGCCCGTCGGCGCCGTCACGAAGAGGAAGACGACGGTGACGAGCGCGATGAGGCCGTCGCCGCCGGGCCCGTAGAAGACGAACGCGGCGAGCGCAATCGAGGCCGCCCCGAGCGTCGTCGCCTTCGAGGTCGCGTGCATCCGGTTGTAGACGTCGGGCAGTCGGAGCAACCCGACCGCACCGACGGTGAGGAAGGCGACGCCGACGGCGACGAGCAGCACGACCAGTGCGCCGCGAACCGGCCCGACCGAGACGGCGCTGGCAGCTTCGGCGGTCATTCGATGATGTCCCCCTCCGTGACGTACCGCGCGACGGTAATCGTCGAGATGAACCCGATGATGGCCAGGACGAGGCTCACCGTGACGAAGAAGCTCTGCGTCGAGAGCATCGCCCACAGCGCCGCGATGGCGACGACGTTCGTCCCGATGGTGTCGAGGCCGACGACCCGGTCGGGGACGGTCGGACCCCGAATGACACGGTACGACGCCAGGAGCGTCAACACGGCCGCCGCGACGAGCGCGGCCCGCAGGCTCAGTTCGACGAAGCCGGGGAGTTCAGTCGCCATCGGTCACCTCCCGACCGTCGACGGAGCGGCCGCCGTCGGCCCGGACCCCCGGGACCGGGTCGCCCGGCTTCAGTTCCTCGTCGAAGATGACGAGCGCGTAGTCCTCCCAGGTCCGGATGGGGTCGAGGACCTCCTCGGGGTTGCTCCCGTCGATGCTGTGCACGTAGAGCGTGTTCGTGTCGTCGTCGTAGTCCATGGTGAGCGTGCCGGGCGTGAGGCTGATGGAGTTCGCGATGGTCGTGATTGCGGCGTCGGACCGGACGCGCAGCGGCACCTCGACGACCGCCGGGTGGATGGGCATCGACGGTGCGAGGACGCGGTACGCGACGTCGACGTTCGCCGTGAGCAACTCCTTCAGGAACGCGGTGAGGTACAGCATCACGTACGGGACCACCCGGACGGTCCGAGAGAGCGGCGTCGACGGCGCGTAGAAGCGCCGGAACGCGTACGCGACCGGCAGGCCGACGAGGAGGCCGATGAGGAACTCCTCCGCGAGGCGGACGGGCGTGAGTTCGACGCCGCGGACGAACAGCCACAGCACCGCGAGCGCGAGACCCGAGAGCGGCCAGCGGCGGGTCATCCGGAGAACACCTCCGGCCCGACGCTGTCGACGTACGTCCCCGTGTCGAGCGCCGCGCGGGCGGCCGCCTCCGCCGTCGCGTACACCGCCTCGAACCCGACGCCGAACGCGACGAGGCAGACGGCGAGGACGACGGCCATCGTGACCTCGGTGGTCAGTGTCAGTTCGGTGAGGCCGCCGTCGGCCGCGAGACCCTCGCTCTCCTCGGTTTCGCCGCCGGCGGCACCGCGGACCCACCGACTGGGGATGGCCGCTCGGACCAGGTCGGAGGGTTCACCCCAGAACGCGGCGTTCCACGCCCGGGTGTAGTACGCGATGGTCAGGATGGCACCGGAGAGCGCGACGGCGAGGAAGGCACCCGCCCCCGCCGCGCCGGTGGCGAACGCGTCCGCGCCGGCCTGGAACACCAGGAGTTTGCCGAAGAAGCCAGACAGCGGCGGGACGCCGATGAGGGTGAGCGCGCCGAGGAGGAACGTCCCGGCGAGCACCGGCGCCCGGTTCGCGAGCCCCCCTAGCCGTGCGAACTCGTCGGTGCCGACGGACTCCTTGAGCGTCCCCGAGACGAGAAAGAGGAGGCTCTTCGCGAGGGCGTGGTTGAACGAGTAGACGAGCGCGGCGGTGACGCCGAGGACGCGAACGGACTCGGCGGGAACGGTCGCCGCCAGCGCCAGCGGCAGGACGATGAAGCCGACCTGCGAGATAGACGAGTGCGCGAGTAAGCCGTCCAGGTCCGGCCGGCCGACGGCGGCCACCCCGCCGAGGACGATACTCACCGTCGCCATCACGAAGAACACCGGGCCGAAGAAGGCGAGGAACGAGTCGCCCGCGACGCCCGGGAGCGACACTGGCACCGACGCCGCGGCGAAGACGGTGAAGTAGAGACGGACGATGGCGTAGACGCCCACCTTCTTCACGACGCCGGCGAGCATCGCCGTGACGGGCGCGGGCGCGGCGCGGTAGGCCGCGGGGACCCAGAACTGGAAGGGGGCGAGGCCGGCCTTCAGCGCGAACACCGAGAACAGCACCGCCGACAGTCCCAGCACGGGCAGCACTGCGACGCCGAACTCGCCGGGCGCGGCCAGCCGTCGAGCCATGTCGGCCATGTTCAGCGTACCGACCGTCGCGTAGAGGCCGCCGATGGCGACCAGCATCACGGCCGAGCCGATGAGGTTCAACACGACGTAGGTGAGGGCGGCGCGGGTCTGCTCGGGCCCCGAGTAGAACACCACGAGGATGTACGAGGACATGAGCATCACCTCGAACCAGACGAAGAGGTTGAAGATGTCGGCGGTGAGGAACGACCCCGAGACGCCGACGACCATGAAGTGGTAGAGTGGGTGGTACGCGAGGCGCTGGCCGAAGGCGTCGACGGAGACGACCGAGTACACCAGCGCGACGAGCGCGACGATGGCCGTCAAGGACAGCATGAACACCGAGAGCGCGTCGGCGACGAGGCTGATGCCGAACGGTGCGGCCCAGTCGGAGACGTAGTAAACCAGCGTCCGCGATTCCGAGCCGAACGGGAGGACGACGCGGCTGAACAGCACGGCCACCGCGACGAGGTACGCGACGCTCCCGAGGATGCTGGTGACGCGCTGGAGCGTGTCGTTCGTCCGGGTCAGGAGCGTCAGCACCGCCGTGACGAGCGCCACGACGAGCGGTGCGGCGACGACCTGTTCGGTCACTCGGCGTCACCTCCGTGTTCCGCTTTCCCCGACCCGGGCGCGCCGCTCCGGCCGAGTTCGTAGACGTCGATGGTGCCGTGCTCCTCGTAGACCCGGTAGGTGAGCACGAGCGCCAGCGCCGTCGTCCCGAAGCCGATGACGATGGCGGTGAGGACGAGCGCCTGCACCAGCGGGTCGGTCGGCGTCGCCTCCCCGGGCGCGACGGGTGCGACCCCGCCGATGTCGCCCATCGTCACGAGGTAGACGTTCGCGGACTGCGAGACGATGCTCACCCCCCAGACCACGCGGACGACGTCGCGACGCAGGATGAGGAACGTCCCCAGCGCGAACAGCAGTCCGAGGACGGCCGCGAGGACCACCTCGGTCATTCGTTCCCCACCTCCCCGAGGATGGTGAGGAGGCCACCGACGACGGCGAAGTAGACGCCGAGGTCGAACGCCAGCGCGGAGGCGACCTCCAGTTCGCCGTACAGCGGCAGGTGTTCGAGGAACAGCACCCCCTGTGTGAGGAACGGCGCCCCCAGGAAGACGGGGACGAGTCCCGACGCCACCGCGAGCGCGAGGCCGGCGCCGAACACCCACCGGTAGCCCGAGACGAGTTCGTGGTACTCACTGTCGTCGCTCGAGACGTCCAGCACCTGGGCCTGGAGGAACTCCATCCCGAAGATGACGTAGACGAGGACGAACGCCGTCGCCGTCAGCACCGCGCCGATGAACCCGCCGCCGGGGAAGTTGTGCCCCTGTAACAGGAGTGCGATGGACGTGACCAGGATGATGGGGACCACCACCCGCGTGACGGTCCGTGCGATGACCGTCGTCCGCCGGTCGTAGGGGTCGGCGGTGACCGTCTGAGGCTCCTTGCTGCTCCCGCTCGTACCCCCACTGCCGCTGCTCCCACTCGCGCTCGCGTCACCCTGTTCGCGGGCGTCGGTGCTCACTGTGTCTCACCTCGCGAGCGCATGCGGATGAGCGTCAGGATGGCGAGCGCGGCCATCGCCACGACGCTGATCTCGCCCATCGTATCGAACGCGCGGAAGTCGACGAGGATGACGTTGACGATGTTGCTGCCGCCGCCGTAGTCGGTGAAGAACGGCCCGTGTTCGGCGGGGACGCCGGCGCGCTGGGTGAGGAACCGCCGCAGCGAGGCGTCGGGTGAGGCCGACGTCGACAGGAGGACGGTGACGAACACGGTCACGCCGACGGCGCCCGCGACGAGGCTGTCGCGGACGGCGAGGTCCGGGTCGATGGACCCGTAGTAGGCGGGGAGTCGGTCCAGCACGAGGAGGAAGATGACGAGGACGAGCGTCTCCACCACGAGCTGCGTGAGCGCGAGGTCGGGCGCGTTGGCGAGGATGTAGAAGATGGCGACCATGAACCCCACGATGGAGAGGGTGAGGACGCCCGCGATGTGCGACGGCGCGGCGAGGATGGCGAGCGCCGCGACGACTGCGACGGCGACCACGAGCACCAGCGCCAGCCCCAGGTCCGGGACCAGCCCGGGCAGTCCGGGCGTCGTCGCGGCGTACCCGCCCAGCGCCAGCGCCGCGATGGCGACGAACGCCCACGTCGCGTACGTCCGGAGGAGCCCCGTCTGGACGCGCGGAATCGCGGTGGCGGAGAGGACGTTGAGGCCGTCGACGCCGTTGTCGTACCACCAGTTCGCACGGACCGGGCCGCGAAGGACGGCGTTCACCCCGGCGTGGAGGCGGTCGTAGAACGGGAACGACACCGCGCCGACGACGATGGTGACGATGCTCATGATCACGTAGGGGGTCAGCTCCGTCGGGAACTTCACCGAGAAGGAGTGTGCCTCCCCGGGCACGACGCTCCCGTACACGTCACCGACGAGCGCGGAGATGAACGCGTTCGGCTGGGCGGAGATGGCGAGGACGAGGACGCCCAGGAGCGCCGGCGGAACGAGCATCGCCAGCGGCGGCCGATGGACGTGGCCCAGTTCGTCCGGTTCGCTCCCGAAGAACAGCGAGGCGAACTTGATGGAGTAGAGGAAGGTGAAGACGCTCCCGAAGACGGCGACGACGGGGAAGAGCCACGCCGCACCGCCGAGGTCCTTCGCCGCGTAGTAGGTCGACTCGAACAGCAGCTCCTTCGAGTAGAAGCCGTTGAACGGCGGGAGGCCGGCCATCGACAGGGAGGCGACGGTGGCGATGACGGCCGTGACGGGCAGGTGCTTGCGGAGGCCGCCGAGTTTCTCGATGTTCCGGGTGCCGGCCTCGTGGGCGACGATGCCCGCGACGAGGAACAGCGCGGCCTTGAAGCTCGCGTGGTTGAGGATGTGGAACGCGCCGGCCTCCGCGCCGAAACTGTTCGCGAAGCCGAAGGCGGCGGTAATGAGCCCGAGGTGGGAGGCGGTCGAGTACGCCAGCAGTTCCTTGATGTCCGTCGCGCCGACGGCCAGGATGGCGGCGACGGTCATCGTCGCGAGTCCAAGGACGGCGAACAGCAGCGTCCACTCGCCGAGCGCGAGCGACTCCTCGGAGAGGAACAGCGGCCGGAAGCGCCCCACGAGGTAGACGCCCGCCTTCACCATCGTCGCGGAGTGGAGGAACGCCGACACGGGCGTCGGCGCCTCCATCGCGTTCGGGAGCCACACGTGGAACGGGACCTGCGCGGACTTCGTCGCCGCCCCCATCCCCAGGAGGACGAGGACGGGCACCAGGAGGCCGGCCTCCCGCAGTCCGCCGCGGATGGCCTCGCTGTTCTCCAGCATCACGGTGAGCGAGTACGTCTGCTCGCCGACGCTCCCCGAGACCCACACCAGGAGGAGGAAGCCGACGAGCATGAACAGCCCGCCCGAGACGGTGATGAGCATCGACTTCCGGGCGGCGTACTGCGACGCCTCCTCTCCGGTGTAGTGGCCGATGAGGATGAACGACGAGAGGGAGGTGAGCTCCCAGAAGACGAACAGCGCGAGGAGGTCGCCCGCGAGCGCGACGCCCAGCATCGACCCCATGAAGGCGAGGAGCGTCGCGTAGTACTTGGCCTGGCCCGGTTCGCCGTGCATGTAGCCGCCGGAGTACGTGAGGATGAGCACCCCCACGCCGCTCGCGAGGAAGGAGATGAGGAGCGCGAGTCCGTCGACGTAGAAGGCGAGCGAGACGCCGAGCGAGGGAATCCACTCGAAGGACGCGGTGCCGTGGGCCCCGTTCAGGTAGAGCGAGGAGACGAGACCGAAGCAGGCGAGCGCGACGGCAGCGGCGTAGTACGCCGTCCGCTCGCCGAGGACCCGATAGACGAGCGGCGTCGCGGCCGCCCCGAGGAACGGGAGGAAAACCACGGCGAGAACGACTTCGGGTGTCGGTTGCACGTGCCCGATTCGGGGGAGATTCGACTTATGTGTTGTCAAACGAGGTTGTCGCTTTTGTCCGTGGCGTGCGAAGGCCGCCGTATGGACGACGCACTCGTAGACCACATCTGGGAAGCGGTGTCCGACCGGGTCGGGTCGGACCTGCGAGTCGTAACGTGCTACGAGGCGAGTACGTTCGAGACACGGATGCGTCCCGACGTCCGCGAGGCGTACTCCCCGAGCGAGGACCGTGTCGTCGTCAACGACACCATCGTGAACCAGCTTCGCCTCCCCGAAACCGAGGACGTGTTCAAAGCGGGCCCGCTCCGGTCGCTCGTCCGGGTCTTCGAGGACGCGTGGGTCCTCTCGTGGCGCGACGGGGGGTCGACGAAGTCCGGCGTCATCGTCTCCGTCGAGCGCGACGGCGAGACGGCGACGATGGACGACCTCGATTGGCTGACACGGTACCTCTCGAGCGAAGTCGCCCCCCGGATGGAGTGAGCGCGCTCAGGCGCTCGGCGCTTCGATGCCCAGTTCCTCGAGGAGCGTCAGCGCCGCCTCGTGCGAGGACGGCGGGCCCCGTGCCGTCACGAGGTCACCGTCGACGGTGACGGAGGTGTCGTCGTCGAGTTCGGCGTCCCAGTTCGCGCCGACGGCCTTCACCTCGTCTTCGACCCAGTACGGCAGCTTTCGGCCGTCGGGCATCAGGTCGAGGTCGTCGACGATTCCCTCCTCCCAGGCGTTGGGGAAGCCGGTCACGTCGCGGCCGGCGGCGAGGAAGTCCCCGTCGGAGTCGCGGGTGAACGCGAGGAGGCCGACGGCGTGACACACCACGAGCGCCTTCCCGTCGCCCTCGACTGCCTCCCGGAGGGCGGCGCGGGCGTGGCGGTCCTGGTTGACGTCCCACTCCGTCCCGTGGCCGCCGGGGAAGACGACGGCGTCGTACTCGTTCGCATCTACCGACGCGAGCGGCTCGGGGTCGTTCAGTCGCTCGTCGTTCGCGTCGCACTCCGCGACGCGTCGAGCCGTCCCCTCGCCGACCTCGTCGGGGTCGACGGAGCGTTCGTCGACCACGGGCGGGTTGCCGGTCGGCGTCGCAACCGTGCACTCGACGCCCGCGTCGGTGAGCGTCTGCAGCGGCTCGATGCACTCTTCTCCCCAGTACCCTTCCTCGGTGACGACGAACAGTGCGGATGTCATCGTACACGGTTGGGAAGCCACGCGCAAAAGGGGCCGGTCCCCGGAAAGCCCGGCCTCCTCTCCTCTTTCCCGACTCTCTGCGTTCGTTACTCGTCGGCACCGGCGACCGGTCCGTGGCGCTCCTCGTCGACGGGCGCACTCTCGTAGCCGTGGTGGAGGTGACAGGCCGCCTCGTGACCCGCGGCGGCCGGTTCGAGCGCCGGTCGCTCGCGGGCACAGACGGTCGGGAACGCCTCGGCGAGTCGGTCGCTCGCCGCGTCCCCCTCGTCGTCGGCGACGGCTGCGAGCGCCTCGTCGACGACTCGCTCGGCGCTCGGGTCCGACAGGGTCTCCGGAATCTCGAACTCCGCGCGTATCGCCTGAGCGACCCGGTCGTCGTCGACTGCCGCCACAGTCTCCCCATCCTCGCCGGCGACGAACTCGCGGACGGCGTCGGCGTCGATGCCCTCCTCCCGGAGGCGGACCCGGAGGTTCATCACCGCGCGCCACTCCGACCGGGTGAAGTCGTACCGGTCGGGCGGGACGATTTCGGGACAGCGAGTGTGGAACCGACAGCCAGCGGGGGGGTTCGATGGACTCGGTACGTCGCCGGTGAGGACGGTCCCGAGGCCGCGCGACCACGGGTCCGGTTCGGGAATCGACGAGAGGAGCGCCCGCGTGTAGGGGTGCTGTGGGGACTCGAACACCCGGTCCGTCGGCCCGAGTTCGACGATTTCGCCGAGGTACATCACGGCGACCCGGTCGCACACCTCGCGGACGACGCCCATGTCGTGACTGATGAAGACGATGGCGAGGCCGAACTCCTCCTGGACGCGCTCGATGAGCGTCAGAATCTCGGCCTGGACGCTCACGTCGAGGGCGCTCGTCGGCTCGTCGGCGACGACCAGGTCGGGGTTGACGACGAGCGCCCGCGCGAGGGCGATGCGCTGGCGCTGCCCCCCGGAGAACTCGTGGGGGTAGCGGTCGACGTCCTCCCCGGAGAGCCCGACGCGCTCCAGGAGGTCGGCGACGATGCGGCGGCGACGCTCGCGCGACGTGATACCGTGGATGACGAGCGGCTCGGCCACCGCCTCGCCGACGGACATCCGCGGGTCGAAACTCGACGTCGGGTCCTGAAAAATCATCTGCGCCCGGCGGCGGAACCGCTTCAGTTCCCTCGGCGTGTAGGTGGTGATGTCCTCGCCGTCGAACAGCACCTGTCCGCCCGTCGGCTCCTCCAGTCGGAGCAGCGAGGTGGCCGCCGTCGACTTCCCACACCCGGATTCGCCGACGATGCCGAGCGTCTCGCCGCGTTCGACCGAGAAGGAGATGCCGTCGACCGCACGGACGTGACCCACCTCGTTCTTCAGCAGCCCCTCGGTGATAGGGTAGTGCTTCTCGAGATTCCGCACCTCCAGGAGCGACATCACTCGTCACCCCCCGTCTCCGTCTCCGTTCCCGTCGCGGACTCGCTGGCCGCCTCGTTCTCTCCCCCGTCGAGGACTACGCTCGGGTCGCCACCCGGACCGAAGTGGACGCAAGAGACCCGGTGTGTGCCGCCGGCGCCGGACGCGTGACCGCGCTCGGGGTCGTCGCGCCGTCCCTCGTCTCCGTCGCTCCCACCGGCGAACCCACTGGTGCGGAGCGGTCCGCCGGGCGTCGGGGAAGAGCCGCCCGCCTCCGGTGCGTCGGCCTCGTCTGGTGTGCCCCCAGAGTCGAGCGGGTCGCCCGCATCGGCCGTCCGCCCGTCGCCCGTCGCGTACAGCGGCGGCTGGTCGCCCTCGGTACAGGCGTCGACGGCGTGGGGACACCGCGCGGCGAACCGACAGCCCGGCGGCGGGTCGGTCGGGTCCGGGAGCGTCCCGCCGATGGAGCGCATCCGCCCGCCCCGGCCGGGGAGACAGCCGAGGAGGGCGCGGGTGTAGGGGTGTGAGGGCTCGTCGAAGAGACCGTACACGTCCGCCGTCTCCATCACCTTCCCCGCGTAGAGCACCACGACGCGGTCGGCCACCTCCGCGACCACCCCGAGGTCGTGGGTGATGAGGAGGATGCTCATCTCGAACTCCTCCTGGAGTTCCACGAGGAGCCGGAGAATCTGCGCCTGGATGGTGACGTCGAGCGCCGTCGTCGGTTCGTCGGCGACGAGCAGCTTGGGGTTCGAGGCGAGCGCCATCGCGATGACGACGCGCTGTTTCATCCCGCCGGAGAACTCGTGGGGGTAGTCGTCGAACCGGGACGTCGCGTCGGGGATGCCCACTCGGTCGAGGAGTTCGAGCGCCCGCTCTCTCGCGGCCTGCTTCGAGACGTCCTCGTGGAGGCGGACCGCCTCGACGAGTTGCCAGCCGACGGTGTACACCGGGTTGAGCGCCCCCTGTGGGTTCTGGAAGACGTGGGCGATGTCGCCGCCGCGGACGCTCGTGAGTTCCTCGTCGGAGAGCGTCGCGAGGTCCCGGCCCTCGAACCGGACGGCCCCCTCGATTTCGCCGGGGGGCGTTCGAATCAGCCGCGTGATGGACTCCGAGGCGACGGTCTTGCCCGACCCCGACTCGCCGACGAGACAGACCGTCTCGCCGCGCCCGACCGAAAAGGAGACGCCGTCGACGGCGCGGACGACGCCCTCGTCCGTCCTGAACCGGGTCCGGAGGTCCTCCACCTCCAAGAGCGGCTCCGGCTCTCGGTGCCGTCTTCGACTCCGTTCCCCGCTCATCTGTCCGCCCTCGGGTCGAGTGCGTCTCTGAGCGCGTCGCCCATGAAGTTGAACGCGAGGATGGTGAAGAAGAGGAAGAAGCCGGGGAACGTCGAAATCCACCACGCGCTGTCGAGGTCGGAGCGGCCGGCGGCGATGACCTGTCCCCACGAGGGGATGGTGGGGTCGCCCAGCTGGAGGAACGACAGCGCGGCCTCCGCGAGGATGTACCCCGGGATGGCGAGCGTCGCGGCAGTTATGACGGTGGATGAGACGTTGGGGACGAGGTGGCGCCGGATGACGTACGCGGCGTTCGCCCCGGCGCTCTTCGCGGCCATGACGTACTCTTCCTCTCTGAGCTGGAGCGCCTCGGAGCGGACCAGCCGCGAGATGCCGCCCCAGGAGGTGAGCCCGAAGAGGACGATGAACATGAACAGGCTCCCCCCGAACAGGAAGACGAGGAGGAGGTACAGGAGGAACGTCGGGAAGGTGAGCTGGATGTCGACGTAGCGCATCAGCACCTCGTCGACCATCCCCCCGGAGTACGCCGCGACGGTTCCGACGGCCGTCCCGATCGAGATGACGAGCAGGGTGGTGATGAGGCCGAGCTTCATGCTCACCTGCATCCCGTAGACGACGAGCACGAGGATGTCCTTCCCGTCCGACGTCGTCCCGAGTGGGTGTGCGAACGAGCCGTGACAGACGTCGCCGGTCACCTCGCCGACGCACTGGATGGGGACGGAGGCGTCGACGGTCGTGAACACCGGCGGCTGGTACTGCCGGGTGAGCGCGAGTTCGGGTGTGGGGATGAAGATGGGACCCACCGTCCCGACGAAGAAGACGACGAGCAGGTAGCCGAGGCTGACGACGGCGAGACGGTTCTTCCGGAACTGCCGCCAGTAGTAGGCGGTGAGCCGTCGGTTGTCGTACAGCGGGACGACGACGTAGAACACCATCGCGACGAGCGTCAGGACGAAGAGCCAGTCTAGCTGGGTGACGTCCCAGACGAACTCGTCGCCGAACAGCGGCACTGCCGGCGGGAGGGCGAACTCGAACGTCGCGGTGTCCGTGGGGACGACGACGTAGTCGTAGGCGAACGCGGCCGCGAGCACTGCCAGGACGCCGAGGACGCCGAGGTCCCGCCGCGACAGCACCGTCCGCCCGCCCTCGTCGCTCCAGTCGATGTCCTCGAACGTCTCGTGCTGTGCGCCGTCGCCGCCGTAGCCGGCTCTGGAGTCGGTCTCGGTTTCGGTCGCCATCAGTGGTCACCGTAGTCGATGCGGGGGTCGAGCACCGTGTACGCGAGGTCCTGGAACAGGTTGCCCACGATGGCGATGAAGACGCCGATGAGCACCGTTCCGAGGACCAGCGCCGTGTCCTGTGCGATGATGGCGCGGAACGACAGCTGACCCAGCCCGGGGATGCCGAAGACCACCTCGACGAGGTACGAGGCGGCGATGAATATCCCCAGGAGGTCCGAGATGAGGATGGTCACGAGGGGTGGCGAGGCGGGGCGGAGGATGTGCCGGGTGAGGACGCGCCACTCGCTCGCCCCCTTCGCGCGTGCGGTCTTGACGAAGTCGGCCTGGACGAACTCGAGTGTCCGCGCGCGCGAGTAGCGCATCAGGCCGGCGATGGTCCCCGTGGTGAGGACCACGACCGGCAGGACGAGCTGGCGGGCCATCTGCAGCGAGAGGAAGGGCGCGTCGGGGTCGAAGACGACGGGGAACCAGCCCAGCTGGACGCCGAAGACGAGGAGGAGGATGATGGCGAACCAGAAGTTAGGGATGGCGAAGCCGAAGAAGGCGAAGAACGTCGCCGCGTAGTCGGCCTTCGTGTACTGGTGCGTCGCGGAGTACAGCCCGATGGAGAGGCCGAGGAGGATAGAGAGGATGGTCGTGGGAACGGAGTAGATCGCGGTGTACGGCAGGGCCGCCCAGATGGCCTCGGTGACGGGCTGTGAGCGGCTGTCGGACCAGCCCCAGTTGAGCGTCACCATGTTGGTCATGTACGTGGTGTAGCGCTCCCAGAGAGGGCGGTCGAGGCCGCGCGACTGTCTGAATGCCTCCTCGGCCGTCTCGGCGCTCCCACCGGCCTGTGCGGCCTGGAACCCGAGCTGAGCCGCCTGCTGGTTCGGCGTCACCGCCAGCAGCCCCCACGTCACCGAGAGGATGATGAACGTGGCCACGAGCGTCCACAGCAGCCGGCGGACGACGTACCAGCGCAGGCTCATCTCGGGCCCTCGGGCTGTAGAGTGTGGGTCAGGGTCACTCGAAGTACCACCGCTGGGAGTCCCACCCGCTGGCGAAGTCCTCGATAGGGCCCTCTACCCGCGACTGGTAGCCCGAGATGGACGACGACATCGTCACGAAGCCGAACGGCTGCTCGTCGTTGATGAGACCGAACGCCTGCTCGAACAGTTCCTTGCGCCGTGCCTCGTCGGCAGTCTGGGACGCCTCCTCGTAGAGGCTCGCGATGTCGGCGTCGGGGACGTACCCGTAGTAGTTGATCCCGCCGCGCTCCTCGAAGAAGCCTTTCGAGGACGCCGGCGTGTACGGGTACGTGTTGAACCCGAGGTTGACGGACATGTCCCACGACTCGTCGCTCACCGAGACGTCGCGCGGGCCGCCGTTGAACCGGCCGGCGCTCCACGGGACCTCCTCGCCCTCGGGCGGCGAGTTCGAGGCGTACTTCTCGATGAACGAGGACGTGGCCTTGAGTTCGACGTCGATGCCGGCGTTCTTGCCGAACTCCTGTGCGATGAACTCGGCCGTGGTCTGTTCGGTGTTCTGTCCCTGGTCGAAGAAGAGCGTCAGCGTGACCTGCTCGCCGTTCCCGTTCTCCAGCGTGTCGCCGTCGTAGCCGTACTCGGTGTCCGAGAGCGCGTCCGAGAGCGCCTGCCTCGTGACTTCGGGTCCGTAGTTCTCGCCGACGCCGTAGTTCGTGATACGGTCGTCGACGTACCACCGGGTCCACTTCGGCTGCATCGTCTGTGCTACCTGCGCGAAGCCGCGGTAGATGCTCTCGGCGATGGCCTGTTTGTCCACCGCGTGGGCCAGCGCCTGCCGGACCGCCTTTCGACGGAACGGCTCCCAGCCGTTGGCCCGCATGTTGTACGTGAGGACGGAGACGAACGGCTGGGGGGTGACGTTGAGGTAGACGTTCTCGACGTCCCGGAACTGGTTCGCCTTGTTCGGCGGGACGCCCGCACTGCTGACCTCGCCGCCGCGGAGCGCACCCAGACGGGCGCTCTCCTCTTTGATGACCCGGACGACGTACCGGTCGAAGTACGGCGCGTCCGTGAAACTGGCCGCGAAGGCGTCGTCGTAGCCCTCGAACCCCTCGTTCGCCGCCACCTCGCGGAGGTAGTAGTCCTCGTTACGGGTGACGACGAACTGTGACTCCCGCTCCCACTCCTCGTACGTGTACGGGCCGAGGTTGCCGGTGTACGCCAGCGTGTTGACCTCCTCGTCCTGCTGCAGTCCCTCGGTGTCCTGGTCGGGGACGTACTTCTCGAGGATGCCCTTCGGCATGCAGTTCTGTCCCCAGAGGACGGGTTTGAACGGGAACGAGGGGTCGATCTCCGGGAGTCGAAGCTCGAACGTGAGCTCTCCGGTCTGTTCGACAGGGATGGGCTCGCCCCCGCGGAACCACTCGTCGGCGTTGGGGAAGCCCGACCAGTTCTCCTCGGCCTGGAAGACGTTCGTGATCATGTACACCCAGTCCTCGGCCGTCATCTGGCCGTAGCCGGCGCCCCACTGCAGGTTGTCTCGCAACTGGACCTCGTAGACGCGGCCGTCCTCCGAGCTGATGTCCGCCCAGAGCGGGAAGATCTCCTGGTCGGGGGTGATGACCCACGTCGCGTCCATCGTGAGGCCGATGTATCCGCCCGAGGTGGTGTCGGCGATGGAAATCCAGTTGAGCGAGGAGGCGTCGGCCGACGAGGCGCTGACGTAGTCGCCGCCGACGCGCCGAGACCCGCCGCTCGACGCGCCGGTGTCGTCGGTCCCCCCCGTGCTCGCCGTCTCCGTGGCCGTCCCGCCGCTCTGGCCGCCCGAACCGCCGTCCTGACCGCTCGAACACCCCGCGAGAGCCGTCGCACCCCCGACGCCAAGCAACTTCAGAAGGTCTCTGCGACCCGGCCGATAGAGCGCGTCCGGGCCACCGTCGCCTCCGTAACCGGATGGCATGATGTGTGAAAACAGCCACCAAAGTAAATATCCATCGGTGGGTGGTGTTATTCGTGCGTTATCGTCCGATTCCCGTCCGCCCACTCGGCCGAGCGACGACGGGGTGACACAACGTGAGAACGGCCACGAGTCGCGCACGGAGGACGCGTCAGTCGTCGCCGAACTCGTCGACGATGACCACTTCGCCGTCCTCGACGGTGACGTTGATGAGCGTCTTGACGGAGTAGTCGGTGTCGTCGAGTTTGTTCGGCCCCGCCTTCTTGATGACGGCGACGACGTCGACGACGTCGGCACCGATGTGGCTCAGCGCGTCGAGAATCGCCTTCATCGTCCCCCCTGTCGAGAGCACGTCGTCGAGGACGAGCACCTTGTCGCCCTCGTACACGTCGTTGATGTACATCTCCGAGTCGGAGTAGCCCGTCGTCTGGTGGAGCGACACCTCGCCGTCCAGTCCGTACTGGCGCTTCCGGATGACGACGAGGGGGATGTCGGTCATGAGCGAGACTGCCGTCGAGATGTGGATGCCCATCGCCGCCGGTGTGACGATCTTGTCGACGTCTTCGATCTCGGCCTTCCGGATGATGCGGATGACGATTTCGCGGAGGAGTGCCGGCTTCAGCATCGGCACGCCGTCGCTGATGGGGTGGACGAAGTACTGATAATCGCCTTTCTCGATGATTGGTGCGTCGAGGAGCGACTGCCGCAACTGGTCCATGGCGACGGTACCGAGGGTGGGAAATAAAGCGTGGCGGTTCAGCCGTTCGTGTGTGAGGCGGTGTCTGTGATGGGGAGTCGGCGCTGTCGTCTCGTCGCTCGGAGGTGGCGGCAGACACGGCGCTCCGGTGCGCGCTGCTGGCGGCTCCGTCCGCCAGCGACCAGTGTGCGAGGAACCGGCTCACGGCTCCGTCCGCGAGCCACTAGGTTGGGAGAGGCCTAACCCACGGCCGGGTACAGCCCGACTGTCGGTCGAGAAGCCCACCGCACGGGCATCCCGTAGGCCACGCCAGCCCCTACACTTTTTCCAGTCAGTCTCCGAGTCGCCGATGTGAAACTCGCTGACCTCGACCTCACGGTGGGGCGTCGGTTCTCTCGGGCGGACCTCGAAGCGACGTTCGACCGCGGTATGACCGGCCGTGGGATCGAAATCTGCTACGACGAAGACGACCAGCGGTATCTCCGCCTGTTCTCGAAGGAGACTGGCCCGTACGCCGACGATGTTACTTCCGGGCAGTTCACCTACATCGGTGAGGGTCGGACGGGAGACCAAACACTCACTGCCGGAAACCGAATCCTCGCCGAAACCACTGATCGTCCGCTCCCCATCTACTTCTTCTACCAATCGCCGAGTGACGACAGGTGGGAGTACCAGGGACTCGTCGACGTCGTGAGCTACCGGCGGGTCTACGACGACTCCGAAGACAGATACATCTTCGAGTTTACCCTTCAGCGGCGAGACGAGACACGTGAACGGGTCGACACTGAAGCGTGTGCACAGGACATCCAACAGCCGACCCGTGTCGAAACGACGCGCAGCCGGGTCATCAGAAACACTGCAGTCAGTCGTGAACTGAAAGAACTGTACGGACACCAGTGTCAGTTGTGCGGCGACGTCCGGCAGCGGACACCCGAGACGCCGTACGTCGAGGCTCATCACCTCCAGCCACTCGGGCGCCCACACGAAGGCCCGGACACGGCCGCGAACCTCCTCGTCCTCTGTCCCAACCATCACGCGGATTTCGACTACGGCATGGTTTCGGTCGATACTGGTAGCCTGACGGTCGCTCACGCGTACGACCGGTCACTGTCCGGAACGAAACTCAGCGTCGCCCCGGATCACCCACTTGCCGACGGGTTTCTCACGTACCACAACCGCGAAATCGCCGACTTCTGAAACTCACACCTCCTCGATTTTGAACACCGCTTCCTCGATACCCTCGCTCCGACACTCCGGACACCGCGAGGGGTAGTTGACGGGGTCGTCGAAGGCGCTGAAGCCACAGTTGCGACACTCGGGTGGGGCGACGAGGAACTGCTCGTCCTCGCCGTCGAGCGAGCGGGCGACGTGCTGGAGGTGCTCGTACACCGTCGACGCGGGGACACCGACGCGGGTCGACAGCTGGCTCGCCGTCGCCGGTTCGGCGCGGAGTTCGTCGGCGATACGCTGTCGCGTCGTCTCGGTCATACTCCCGGTACCGACTCGACGGTAATGCGTCTTGTTCCCCGCGCGTCGTACCCGCGGTCACCACCGGTTCGTCGCTCCGGTGGTCCGGACACCTCCCGACCCAACATAGCAAAGACAAAATGACCCTGTGCTGAAAAACAGTGTGAACCATGAAGGCAGTTGTCCTGGCAGGCGGGTACGCGACGCGACTCTGGCCCATCACGCGGCACCGACCGAAGATGTTCCTCCCCATCGGCGACGGGACGGTCATCGACACCATCTTCGAGGAACTCGAGGCGGACGACCGCGTCGACGAGGTGTTCGTCAGCACGAACGAGTACTTCGCCGACGAGTTCGAGACCTTCATCGCGGAGAGCGACTACGAGAAGCCGACCCTCTCCGTCGAGGAGACGGTCGAAGAGGACGAGAAGTTCGGCGTCGTCGGCGCGATGGCGCAGCTCATCGACCGCGAGAACGTCGACGACGACCTCCTCATCGTCGCCGGTGACAACCTCATCAGCTTCGGGCTGTCGAACTTCATCGACTACTTCGAGGAGAAGAGCGCACCCTCGCTCGTCGCCTACGACGTCGGGTCGCGCGAGAAGGCCAAGTCGTACGGGCTCGTCGAACTCGAGGGCGACCGCGTGGTGAACTTCCAGGAGAAGCCCGAGGACCCCGCGAGCACGCTCGTCTCCATCGCGTGTTACGTCTACCCCCAGGAGACGCTCCCGCTGTTCGACGAGTACCTCTCGAACGACAACAACCCCGACGAAC